>NZ_JBIQNC010000130.1:0-12106 GCF_044462705.1 Xenophilus sp. | reverse complement strand
GCCAGCAGGTAGCCCGCCGAGGTGCCCACGCCGCCCAGCGCCACCAGCAGCCAGCCCCGGTGCGCGGCGGGCACCGTCTCGGCCATCAGCGTGAAGGCGATGGGCAGCAGGCCGCCGGCGGAGGCGCCCATCAGGAAGCACATCGCGAGGTTCCAGCCGAAGGCCGGCATCGCGCCGCAGATGGCGGTGCCGATGAACATCAGCGCCGACAGCAGGATCGCCGAGCGGCGCCCGAACACGTCCGCCAGGCGCCCCCAGACGATGGAGCCGACGGTGGTGCCGGTGAGCGCCACCAGCGCCAGCACGCCGGCCGTCTCCTTGCTGATGCCGTACTCCTGCGTCATGCCCGGCATCACGAAGCCCAGCGTGGCCGGCTTGAGCACGTCCACGGCCAGCGCGACGACCAGCACGGCCACCAGCTTCCAGTGCTCGGCGTTCAGCGGCACGCTGTCGGCCAGGTGGAACTGCAGCGGCTGCGCAGGGTGGAGGCTGCGGCGCAGTTGCGCGATGCGCGGCATCAGGCCGTAGGCCGCGAGCAGCACGCCCAGCGGGATCGCCGCCATGCCGGCCAGCATCGGCGCGTCCATCTCCATGCCGACCATCTGCCAGCCGGTGTAGCGGCCCATGAGGAACATGGGTGCGTGCGCGAGCACGCCGCCGATGATGGCGATGCAGCCCAGCCAGAAGGCCAGCGGATGGTGCAGGGAGAAGTCGCGCGGGGAGGACAAGATGGGGCGGCAGGCGGAGGAGGGCGCCATCCTAGCCGCAGCGATGGGCGGCGCTGCCGTCACCGGTCCAGCGGCAGCGCCAGCGTCTCCTTGACTTCCTCCATCACCACGTAGCTGTGCGACTCGGCCGGCACCGGCAGCTTCTTCAGGATGTCGCCCAGCAGGTGGCGGTACTCGCCCATGCCGCGCAGGCGCGCCTTCACCAGGTAGTCGAAGCCGCCCGAGACGAGGTGGCACTCCTGCACCTCGGGCATGTGCAGCAGCTCCTTCTTCACCTTGTCGAACACCTCGCCGGACTTGGACGAGAGCTTGATCTCCACGAACACCAGCAGCGTCTTGCCCACCGCCTCGGGCGCCACGCGGGCGTGGTAGCCGGTGATGACGCCGCTGCGCTCCAGGCGCTTGACGCGCTCCGAGCAGGGCGAGGTCGACAGGCCCACCCGCTGCGCCAGCTCGGTGATGGCGATGCGGCCCTCGCGCTGGAGGATGTCGAGGATCTTGCGGTCGATGCGGTCGAGCGAGGCGGTGGACATGGTGATTCCTTCGGGCGCGCGGCCGTTTGGGCGCCTGGATCAGTGGATTTTGCTGGACATCGAAAAAATAACCATGACATTTACCGGTTTCGAGGGCCTAGATTCCGGCAATCGTCCTTTCCATGCCTTCATTTCCAGCAGGTCCACCCATGAAAGTGATCGTTCTCGGCGGCGGCGTCATCGGTACCACCACGGCCTACTACCTGGCCCGGTCCGGCGCGAGCGTCACGGTGCTCGACCGGCAGGCCGGCGTGGCGCAGGAAACGAGCTTCGGCAACGCCGGGCAGGTCTCGCCCGGGTACTCCACGCCCTGGGCCGCGCCGGGCATCCCGCTCAAGGCGCTGAAGTGGATGTTCCAGCAGCACGCGCCGCTGGCGATCCGCGCCGACGGCTCGCTGTTCCAGTTGCGCTGGATGGCGCAGATGCTGCGCAACTGCTCGCCGGCGCGCTACGCGGTGAACAAGGAACGCATGATGCGCGTGGCCGAGTACAGCCGCGACTGCCTGCGCGCCCTGCGCGCCGAGACGGGCCTGCAGTACGAGCAGCGCACCGGCGGCACGCTGCAGGTCTTCCGCACCGCGCAGCAGATGGAGGCCGTGCAGCGCGACATCGCCGTGCTGCAGGAATGCGGCGTGCCCTACGAACTGCTGGACCGCGAGGGCCTGGCCCGCGTGGAGCCGGCGCTGGCCCGCACCGGCGGCGCGCTGGTCGGCGGCCTGCGCCTGCCCAACGACGAGACGGGCGACTGCCATCTCTTCACCAACCGCCTGGCCGACGTGGCCCGCGGCCTGGGCGTGGAGTTCCGTTTCGGCGCGACGGTGGAGCAGGTGCTGGCCGAAGGCGGCCGCATCACCGGCGTGCGCGTCGATGGCGAGGTGCTGACCGCCGACCGCTACGTGCTGGCCCTCGGCAGCTACTCGCGCGCCCTGGCCGCGCAGCTCGGGCTCGACCTGCCGGTCTACCCGGTCAAGGGCTACTCGCTCACCGTGCCGCTGGTCGATGCCGGCCTGGCGCCGCAGTCCACCGTGCTGGACGAGACCTACAAGATCGCTGTCACACGATTCGACGACCGCATCCGCGTGGGCGGCATGGCGGAACTGGGCGGCTTCGACCTGCGGCTGGACCCGCGCCGCCGTGCCACGCTGGAGAAGGTGGTCGGCGAACTGTTCCCCGGCGGCGACCTGCCCGCCGCCAGCTTCTGGACCGGCCTGCGCCCGATGACGCCCGACAGCACGCCCATCGTCGGCGCCACGCCGCTGGCCAACCTGTTCCTCAACACCGGCCACGGCACGCTGGGCTGGACCATGGCCTGCGGCAGCGGCAAGCTGGTGTCCGACCTGGTCATAGGCCAGCGGCCCGAGATCCGCACCGACGGCCTGGGCGTGGACCGTTACGGGCGCCGGCCCGCGGCACGCCATCCGGGCCTGCGGCCCGCGCACGCGGCCTCCTGACGCGCCGTTTTCCGGCCATGCCCCGCAGCGGGTGGGCCGCCGGCATATGCCTTGATGCCTATGCCATTACACCTCGTTACGAGGCACCATGCGCGCATCGGAGCTCTTCGGTGCGAGGACGGTGAAACGGATCAGGAACGTCCTGGCGACGGTGTGGCTGCTGCTGACGCTGGGCGCCACCCATGCGGCCCCCGCGGCGCAGCCGCCGGCCCTCGTCTCCATCCTGGACGGCGAGGCGGCGCTGCTGCGTGACAGCGGCCGCTTCGGCGCGGCCGAAGGCGTGCGCCTGGCCGCGGGCGACCTGCTGGAGACCGGCCCGCAGACGCGCCTGCTGCGCCTCGAATTCACCGACGGCGTGATCGTCGACCTGGGCCCGTCCACGCGCGCGTTCGTGGCGCCGCGCCTGGGCACGCGCGGGCAGGCGGTCGCGGCGCACGTGTACGTGCTGCGGGGGTGGTTCAAGCTCATCCAGCCCGCGGGCGGCGCGCCCGTGCCGGCCGGTGTGCTGACGCCGGCCTATGCACTGGGCGAGCCTGCCGGCCAGCAGGTCGCCGCGGTCGATGCGGACGGCGGCTTCCAGCTCTTCTGCGAGGCCGGCGCCGTCGCCCTGCAGGACCGGGCCGCCAGGCCCGTGCCACCGCCCGTGCGGCTGAAGGCCGGCGAGTTCTTCGCCCGCCGCGGCAGCGGCAAGGCGGCCGTCGCACCGCGCCCCACGCCGGCCTTCATCCAGTCCGTGCCGCGCAGCTTCCTCGACCCGCTGCCGACGCGCGCCGCGCTGTTCAAGGGCCGCGAGGTGGCGCCCAGGCGCCTGGGCGACCTGGCCTACGCCGACGCCGCGCCCTGGCTGGCGGCCGAGCCGGTGCTGCGCAGCCACTTCGCCACCCGGTGGCGCGCGCTCGCGCGGCGGCCCGACTTCCGTGCCGGCCTGGTCGAGCACATGCGCGAGCACCCCGAATGGGACCGCGTCGTCTTTCCCGAGAAGTACCGCCCCAAGCCCCCGGCACAGGCCCCCGCCGCACCCCCGCGGCCGGCGGGCGTCCGCACCTACTGACGAGCGCCCGCGAGCGCGACCACGATGAAGCTCCTCCTCAAGTTCAACCTGGCCTTCCTGCTGGTCTTCGCCCTCGGCCTGGGCGCGGCCGCCTACCTGGCGCGCAGCATGCTCCAGCAGGGTGCGCACGACGAGGTGCTCGACCGCGCCCGCCTCATCATGGAGAGCGCCGCCGCCGTCAGCACCTACACGGCCACGCAGATCCAGCCGCTGTTGCAGACGCAGATGAAGTACACCTTCCTGCCGCAGTCGGTGCCGGCGTATTCGTCGACGGAGATGATCAACGCGCTGCGCACCAAGCACCCCGAGTACTCGTACAAGCCGGCCATGCTCAACCCCACCAACCCGCGCGACCGCGCGCAGGACTGGGAGGAAGACGTGATCGCCCGATTCGCCCAGCAGTCGGAGTTGACGGAGTTCATCGGCCGGCGCGACACCGCCTCCGGCCCGGCCCTGTACATCGCCCGCCCGATCCGCGTCACCAACCCCGTGTGCCTGAGCTGCCACAGCACGCCCGGCGCCGCGCCGGCGCCGATGATCGAGAAGTACGGGCCCTCCAACGGCTTCGGCTGGAAGCTCAACGAGGTGCTGGGCGCGCAGGTGGTGTCGGTGCCCATGTCGGTGCCCTTCGAGCGGGCCGACAAGGCCTTCGGCGTCGTCATGGGCGCGCTGGCGGGCGTGTTTGTGCTGATCGGCCTGACGCTCAACCTGATGCTGTGGAAGCTGGTGATCCAGCCGGTGACGCGCCTGTCGGCGCTGACCGACCGGGTGAGCATGGGCGAGCTGGACGCGCCGGAGTTCGCCGTGCGCTCGAAGGACGAGATCGGCGTGCTGTCCGAGTCCTTCGCGCGCATGCGCAAGAGCCTGGTGCATGCCATGAAGCTGCTCGATACCTGAAGACATGGAGCACCCCAAGCGCCTCGGCAAGTACGACATCGTCCAAGTGCTGGGCGAGGGCGCGATGGGCGTGGTCTACAAGGGCCACGACCCGGGCATCGACCGGCCGGTCGCCATCAAGACGATCCGCAAGGCGCTGATGGAGGCCGACGCCGGCATCGACCTGGCGGCGCGCTTCCGCAACGAGGCCAAGGCCGTGGGGCGCCTGTCGCACCCCGGCATCGTCGCCATCTACGAGTACGGCGAGGACGAGGCCACCGCCTTCATCGCCATGGAGTACGTGCAGGGCCGCGACCTGGCGCAGATCCTGGGCGCCACGCCGCGCCTGCCCGAAGGCACCGTCATCCGCTTCATGCAGCAGCTGCTGGACGCGCTGGACTGCGCCCACCGCCACGGCGTGTGGCATCGCGACATCAAGCCCGCCAACCTGATCGTCACCACCGACGGCCTGCTGAAGGTGACGGACTTCGGCATCGCGCGCATCGAGTCGGCCGCGCTCACGCAGATGGCCGCCACCATCGGCACGCCCGGCTACATGGCGCCCGAGCAGTACATGGGCGAGGCGATCGACCACCGCGTCGACATCTTCGCGGCCGGCGTGCTGCTGTACCGCATGCTGGCCGGGCGCTCGCCCTTCGCCGCCGACTCGGCCGAGGCCGTGATGTACCAGGTGCTCAACAAGGACCCGGAACCGCCCTCGCAGCTGCCGGGCCCGGCGCTGCCGTCCTCCTTCGACCCGATCGTCGCCCGCGCCCTGGCCAAGGCGCCGCAGCAGCGCTTCGCCAGCGCGCGGGAGTTCCGCGACGCGCTGGCCGAGCGCAGCGCGCTGCACGCCGGCAGCGCCGCCGACGACGCGACCGTCGTGGCCTCGCTGCACCTGCCGTTGCGGCGTGCCGACGGCCAGCCGGCCTCCGGCGCCGCGAGCCGGCCCGGCTCGGCGCCACCCTCGCGCTGGGACGCCGCCAGCCTGGCACCGATGGAGGCCGCGCTGACCCGCTTCATGGGGCCCATGGCCCGCGTGCTTGTGCGCGAGGCCGCGCGCACCGCGACCGACCTGGACGCACTGCGCGACGCGCTGTGCCAGCACCTGCCCGATGCCGGCGACCGGGCCCGCTTCATCACGCTGCTGAGCGGCTTCGGCAGCGCGGCGCGCGCCACCGGCGGGGGCACGGCCGGCAGCGGCGGCGCCGCCGTCGCCACCGGTGCGGCGGTCGAGGTGCCCATCACGCCGGAGGCGGCCGAGCACGCGCGGCTGGTGCTCTCGCGCGAGCTGGGCCCCATCGCCAAGGTCGTGCTGAAGAAGGCGATGGCGCAGGCCCGCTCGCCGCAGCACCTGCACGAGCTGCTCGCGCAGCAGCTCGACGACCCGGCCCAGCGCGCGCGGCTGCTGGATGCGCTGAGGCGCAAGCCGGGCTGAAGCACCGGCGGGCGGGGCTTGCCCCCGCGGCGGCAGCGCACCATGCTGGCGGCTCCGACCATCCGCGCCAGGAGACGACCGTGCCCGCCTTCGACACCCTCCACATCGCCCAGGACCCCGCGCAGCCGCGCATCGCGCGCCTCGTGCTGAACCGTCCCGAGCGGCTCAATGCCATCGCCGAGAGCACGCCGGGCGAGATCCGCCGCGCCGTCGAATGGGCCCAGGCCGAGGACGAGGTGCACGTCATCGTGGTCGAGGGCGCGGGCCGCGCCTTCTGCGCCGGCTACGACCTGGTGGACTACGCCGAGGGCCGAGCCGGCGAACACCCGTGCCGGCAGGAGAAGACGCCCTGGGACCCGATGCTCGACTACGCCGCCATGAAGAAAAACACCGAGGACTTCATGGCACTGTGGCGCTGCCCCAAGCCCACCATCGCCAAGGTGCACGGCCACGCGGTCGCCGGCGGCAGCGACATCGCCCTGAGCTGCGACCTGCTGGTGATGGCCGAGGACGCGCGCATCGGCTACATGCCGACGCGCGTGTGGGGCTGCCCGACCACGGCGATGTGGACCTACCGCCTGGGCGCCGCGCGCGCCAAGCAGCTCATGTTCACCGGCGACACGCTCACCGGCGCGCAGGCGGCCGAATGGGGCCTGGCCAACCTCGCGGTGCCGGCGGCCGAGCTGGAGGCCGCCACGATGCGGCTGGCCGCGCGCATCGCCGGCGTGCCGCGCAGCCACCTGGCGATGCACAAGATGGTGGTCAATCAGGTGTGGCTGTCGATGGGGCTGGAGCAGACGCAGATGTTCGCCACGCTGTTCGACGGCATCACCCGCCACAACCCGGAGGGCCTGTGGTTCCGCCGGCAGGCGGAGACGGAAGGATTCAAGAGTGCGGTGGAATGGCGCGACAGCGGGCGGCCGATTCCCGAGGGGGACGAGGCGAGGGCGCTGATCGCGCAACTGGAGGCGCGCCGCCGCGCCGCGGGGCAGGGCTGAGCCCGGCGCCGCCGGGCGGACAGGCTCACTCGCGCCGCTTGGTCACCCGCACCACCACGTCCATGCCCTCGTAGGCCTCGGCCGGGCCGAACCAGCTTCCGCTGACGGGCGGGGCCAGCGCCGGGTCGCGCGCCACGCCCACCCGGATCAGCCGGCCGCTGCGGGTCAGGTTGTTGGTCGGGTCGAAGGCGATCCAGCCGGCGCCGGGCAGGTAGGCCTCCAGCCAGGCGTGCGTGGTGCCGGCGCCCACGGTGGTCTCGCCGGGCGCCTGCTCGCCGGTGTCGAGCATCGGGTCGTACAGGTAGCCCGAGACGAAGCGGGTGGCGATGCCCAGGCGCCGCGCGGCCTCCATCATCAGCAGGGCGTAGTCGCGGCAGCTTCCGCTGCCCAGGGCCAGCGTCTCCAGGGGCGTCTGCGTGCCTTCCTCCTCGCGCGCCTGGTAGACGAGGCTCTGCGCGATGTGCGCGTTCATGCGGCGCAGCGTCTCGCGCGTGCTGTTGGGCTGGTCGCTGTGCAGGAAGTGGTGCGCCCAGCGGATCAGCGCGCCCTCGGGGTCGTCGTGGTGCGGGCGCAGGTAGGCTTCCAGGTCCATGCGCTCCTGCACCGAGTAGGCGAAGGGCAGGTACTCGGCGGCAGGGTCCAGCGGCAGCTCGTCCTCGGGGCCCGGCACGTGCTCGATGGTGAAGGCGCAGGCGATGCCCAGCTCGCGCGCCTCGCCGCGCGGCTGCACCAGGGCGACGGAGTTGGAGTGCGGGTCGTGGATCAGCCGCACGTCGGCCTCGGGCGAGACCCGCAGGTCGGTGGCCAGCACGCGCAGGTCGTGGCTGTCGCGCGGGCGGAACATCACGCGGTGCAGGCCGAAGCGCACCGGCTCGCGGTAGCGGTAGGTGGTGGTGTGGAGGATGTCGTAGCGCGTGGACATGGCGGGCGGATTGTCCGCGCGGGCGAACGCGCGGGGGAGGAAATCAGGCACGCAGGCGCGCGGTATCGAGGCCGCGCGCCAGCGCCGCCGACACCGGCAGCGGCTCGCCGTGCCAGCGGGCGGCCAGCAGTTCGGCGCACAGCGCTGCGAAGCTCAGGCCGCGCGAACCCAGTGCGGTGCACACCCACAGGCCTGCACTTGGCGCACCCGGCACGGGGCCGACCAGCGGCCGGCGGTCGTGCGAGGCGCAGCGCACGCCGGCCCAGGCCTGCACGCCGCTGCCGCGCACGGCGGCCGCGAGGCCCGGGTGCAGGCCGGCGAGGCGGTCCAGGTTGGCCTGCGTGTCGGCGTCGCGCAGGTCGGCGCCGTCGTCGCCCGGAGCGTAGGTGGCGCCGCTGAGCCAGCGCGCCGCCTGGCCGTGGGCCGAAACGGCCGGGATGCAGTGGCCGTCGCCGTTGACCGGCACGCAGGACGGCGGCTTGGCACCGGCCGGCCAATCGCCCCAGGCCAGCTGGCCGCGCACCGGCTGCAGCGGCAAGGCGCCGGCGAGCGCGCGGGTGGCGGCGCCGGCGGCCAGCACCACGCGGTCGCCGTCGGCCAGCGGGCGGCCATCGGCGTCGAGCGCGGCCCAGCGGCCGTCCGGCAGCGGGGCCACGTGCGCCACGGCGCTGCCGGTGCGCAGGGTGACGCCCGGCGTCGCCAGCCAGCCCTCGACCAGTCGGGCGGGGCTCGCCCAGCCGGCGTGGGCGTGCCACAGCGCGGCGGTGTCCGCTGCCAGGCCGGCGTCGGCCGCCTGTACCGGCGTGGCAGTCCAGCTCTCGTTCGGGCCCTCGGCCGTCCAGCCGGGCGGCAGACGCAGCGCGTAGGGCGCGCGCCGTTCCAGCACGCCCGGCGCCGCCCAGCCGTCGCCCTCGGCGCCGCCGATGCGGCGCAGCTCCGACAGCGTGGCGCGCACGCCGGCGCGCGTCAGGCGCGAGAGCAGGGCGTCGTCGGGCGAGACGTGGGGCGCGAACACGCCCGCCGGCGCGCCGGAGGCGCCGGCCGCCGCGTGCGGCGCGGCCTCCAGCACCGTCACCTGCCAGCCTCGCCGCGCCAGGCTGGCGGCGACCGCCGCGCCGGCCAGCCCGGCGCCCACCACGACGCAGCGGCCCCGCGCGTCCACCCGCTCGGGCTCCGGCCCCCGCGCGCGCAGCGGCCAGGCGGGCGCGAATTCGCCGCGCAGGCAGTCGCGCTTGGGTGGCAGGCCCGGCGCCATCTCCAGCACGAAGCCCAGTGGCGCCAGCGCGTCGCGCACGCCGCGCGCCACGCTCCAGGTGGCGATGCGCGTGCCGCGGCGGGCGAAGCGCGCCAGCGTGCGCAGCAGCTCGGGCGACCACATCTCGGGGTTCTTCTGCGGGCTGAAGCCGTCGAGGAAGAGGCTGTCGGCCTCGAAGCGCGCCAGGCCGCGCAGCATCGGGCGCGCGTCGCCGATGCCCAGCGTCAGCAGCACGCGGCCGTCGTCGAACGCCAGCCGGTAGCAGCCGGGCAGCAGCCCGTGCCATTGCGCCGCCAGCTCGCGGCCGAGCGCGCCGATGGCCGGGCCCTGCGCGGCTGCGGCGCGCTCGATGTTCGCCGCGGCCACGGGATAGGCCTCGACCGAGACGAAGTGCAGCCGGCCCGGCCGGCGCGGATCGTCGCGCCAGGCCCGCCAGGCTGTCAGGAAATTGAGGCCCAGGCCGAAGCCGGTTTCGAGGATGCGCCATTGCGGCGCATCGGCCCAGGCTCCGGGCAGGCCGCAGCCGCCCAGGAAGACGTGCCGGGCCTGGGCCTCGGCGCCGCTTTCGGAGTGATAAACGTCACCGAAGCGGGCGCTGAAGGGCTGCCCACCCTTGTGCCACTCGACGGCTTCGGTCATGGTCCCGCCTGGGGATGGCGTCCACGCGGTGGCCATCCAGTTCTTCTTGCAAATGCCATGGGAGTGATTTTCTTGAACACGTGCCGTTTCCCGACCTCGCCATCCACCCCACGCCGCGCCGGCATGACGCTGGCCGCCTGCGCCGCGCTCGCGCTCGGCGCCTGCTCCGCGCCGCAGAAACAGCCGGCCCCGCCCGCGCCGCCGGCCATTGCCGCGCAGCAGCAGCAGCCGCAGCAGCAGCAAGCCCCGGCGCAGGCCCAGCAGCAGCAGGCCGCGGTGCAGGCCCTGCTCGAACGCAGCGATGCCACGCTGCGCATGATCGACGAGGACCGCATGGACGCCGTATGGGCCTCGCTGGCCCCCTTCGTGGCCGGCACGCGCGAGCGCGGGCAGTTCGTCGCCGGCCTGCGCAGCGTGCGCGGCGGGCTGGGCACGGTGAGCGGCCGCAGCCGGGCCGGCGTGCAGGGCGTGCGCATCGGGCCCGAGTCGAAGATGCCGCCGCCGGGCCAATATGCCAACGTGGAGTACCTCAGCCAGTTGGCCAACGGCCGCAAGGCGATCGAGAAGCTCAGCTTCCGCCAGGAGCAGGACGGCTGGCGCTTCGTGGGCTACGAGACGCGGAACGCGCAGTAGCAAGCAGCGCGGCAGGCGGCTGCGCGCCGCCCCGCTTCACTGGGCCGGCGGCACGTAGCCCTGCGCCACGTCGGCGCCGTCGCCGAAGAAGTGCTTCTCCATCTGGCGTCGGAGGTAGTCGCGGGCGCGGGCATCGGCCAGGTTCAGCCGGTTCTCGTTGACCAGCATGGTCTGGTGCTTGAGCCAGGCGGCCCAGGCCTCCTTGCTCACGTGCTCCCAGATGCGCTTGCCGAGTTCGCCGGGGTAGGGGGGGAAGTCGAGTCCTTCGGCTTCCTTGCCGAGCTTGATGCACTGGACCATGCGTGCCATGCGGATGCCTCTTCGGGGATGTCTGTCTGCGGGTGGGGCGCCAGGATGCGCCGCCGTCGGCCGGCGTGCGCCTTAGCTGAGTTCGCTATTTGGAAGTGAAAACTCCGTCGTTCCACTTTCCTTATGCGCTATCCAGAATGCAATTCATCGACTTCATGCACTTCTGGATCGCAAGAAATGAAACAGCGCCGCGACTTTATCAAGCTTTCCCTCCTGGCCGCCGCCTCGGCCGCCATGGCCCTGCCGCCGGCGAGTGCGTTCGCGCAGCAGGCCGCGCCCGCCGGGCCGGTGACGCTGCTGAACGTGTCCTATGACCCGACGCGCGAGCTGTACGTCGAGTACAACGCCGCATTCGCCAGGTTCTGGAAAGCCAAGACCGGCCAGGACGTGACGATCAAGCAGTCTCACGGCGGCTCGGGCAAGCAGGCCCGCTCCATCATCGACGGGCTGGAGGCCGACGTGGCGACCCTGGCCCTGGCCGGCGACACCGACGCGCTGCACACCAACGGCAACTGGATCCCGAAGGACTGGCAGAAGCGCCTGCCGCTGAACAGTTCGCCGTACACCTCGACCATCGTGCTGGTCACGCGCGCGGGCAACCCGAAGAACATCAAGGACTGGGACGACCTGGTGCGTCCGGACGTGAAGGTCATCACGCCCAACCCCAAGACTTCCGGCGGCGCGCGCTGGAACTACCTGGCCGCCTGGGAGTTCGCCAAGCGCAAGTACGGCGACGAGACCAAGGTCAGGGATTTCGTGGCCAAGCTGTACGCCAACGTGCCGGTGCTCGACACCGGTGCGCGCGGCTCGTCGGTCACCTTCGCGCAGCGCGGCCAGGGCGACGTGTTCATCTCCTGGGAGAACGAGGCCTACCTGCTGGAGAAGGAGTTCGGCAACAAGGTCGATTTCGTCTACCCCTCGCTGTCCATCCTGGCCGAGCCGGCCGTGACCGTTGTCGACAAGAACGTCGACCGCAAGGGCACGCGCGCCGTCGCCGAGGAATACCTGAAGTTCCTCTACACCGAGGAGGCGCAGGACATCATCGGCAAGCACTTCTACCGGCCGACCTCGGCCAAGGCGCAGGAAAAATATGCCAAGCAGCTGCCGAAGCTGAATCTGTTCAAGATCGAGGACGCCTTCGGCGGATGGGATCGAGCAGCCAAGGTCCACTTCGCCGATGGCGGCGTCTTCGACCAGATCTACACGCAAAAGCAGAAATAGGCTGCCGCGCACCGATGCCTCCCGTCCTGTTGATCGCCGGCAGCCCCTCGGC
>NZ_JBIQNC010000129.1:0-15194 GCF_044462705.1 Xenophilus sp. | reverse complement strand
CGCACCCACCTGAATCCCCATTCGAGGGGATCTCAGACTGCAAACAATTGATTCCAGATCGAACGTCGCCGGACGCACGGCACCGCTACAGCGCGTGGCTGCGGTCGCCCGCGCGGAAGCCCACGGCGTCCCAGGGCGTGCTGCCGGCGGCGGCGAAGCCGATCACCTTGAACAGTTCGCCCATCTCGTGCTCGTGGATCAGGCGCGCCGCCATGGCGCGCTGCGCGGCGTCGGCCTGTGCCATCAGGTCGGGCAGGCCGCAGTTGAGGAGGAAGCGCGCCTGGCTGGTGTAGCCGAGCACGTGCAGGCCGGCGTCCTGGCCGGCCAGCGCGATGCCGGTGAAGTCGACGTGCGCGGTGATGTCCTTGCCGCCCACGGCCACCAGCGGGTTGTCGTCGGCCAGGTGGCCCTGGTGGCACATCACCGTGCCCATGTGGCGCTGCGGATGGTAGTACTCGGCTTCCGGGAAGCCGTAGTCGAGCAGGAACACCGCGCCGCGCGCCAGGCGCTCGGCCAGGGTGGCGGTCCAGGCGCGCGCCTGGGGGTGGATCTCGGTCAGGTAGTCGTGGTCGCTCTCGATCTCCACCGGCGGACGCAGCGCGGTGGACCGGTCTTCCCAGGCGAGCGCGCCGCCGGGAGTGCGGACCACGCCGCGCTCGTGCCACCGGCCCGACCGGCGCACCAGCAGCTTGACGGGCATGGCGTCGAGCACCTCGTTGCCCACCACGACGCCGTCGAAGCGGTCGGGCAGTTCGCCGGCCCAGCGCACCTTGCCGCCCCAGGCGGCCAGGGTCTGCCGCTGGCGCTCGCGCAGGCTGCCGGAGAGGTCGACGATGGTGTAGCGCGCCACACGTTCGCCCAATGTCTCCAGCAGTTGCGCGGCCAGCGCGCCGGAGCCGGCGCCGAACTCCCACACCTCGCCGGTGCCGGTCTGCGCCAGCGCCTCGGCCACCTGCACGGCCAGCGCGCGGCCGAACAGCGGCGTCAGCTCGGGCGCGGTGACGAAGTCGCTGCCCGACGCGGGCATGTGGCCGAACTGACGGCTGCCGTGCGCGTAGTAGCCGGCGCCGGGCGCGTACAGCGCCAGCGCCATGAAGCGGTCGAAGGGCAGCCAGCCGCCGTCGCGGGCGAGGGCGGCATCGATAATCCGGGCCATCCGGTCCGAGGGGGTGGCGCCGTGCGCGCCGGGCTCCTGCGTCATCCGGGCATTATCGAGAGCGATGTCTTCCCCTCTTCCATCTCCCGACCGCCGCGCCGTGCTGGTGACCGGCGGCGCACGCCGCCTGGGCGCCGCGGTGTGCGAGGCCTTCGCGCGCGCCGACTGGCGGGTGTGGTGCCAGTACCGCGCCTCCGGCGCCGAGGCGCAGGCGCTGGCGCAGCGGCTGGGCGCCGAGGGCCTGGACGTGCGCGCCGTGGCGGCCGACATCACCACCGAGGCCGGGCGCCGCGCGCTTTTCGGCCAGGTCGCGGCCGAGGCGCCGCTGGCCTGTGTGGTCAACAACGCCTCGGCCTTCGAGCCCGACACGGGCGCGGACTTCGACAACGGGGCGGCGCTGCGCCAGATCGGCGTGAACCTGGTCGCCCCGCTGGACCTGGCGCGCCTGCTCGGCGCCCAGCCCGGCACGCACGAATGCAGCGCCATCCACGTGCTGGACCAGAAGGTCTACAACCTGAACCCGGACTACTTCTCCTACACCGTCTCCAAGCTGGCGCTGGAGCGCGCGGTGGCGCTGCAGGCGCAGTCGCTGGCGCCGCGGGTGCGGGTGTGCGGCGTGGCGCCGGGCATCCTCTACCCGAGCGGCCCGCAGGACGAGGCGAACTTCGCCCTCGCCTCGCGCGCCAACCTGCTGCGCCGGCCGATCGACCCGGCCGACGTGGCCAGGGCCTGCGTCTTCCTGGCAGAGACCCCGAGCGTCACGGGCACCACGCTGAGCGTCGACAATGGGCAGCACCTCGTGCCCCTGCCGCGCGACATCATGTTCGTCGTCGACGAACTGCTGAAACACCCTCCATCCCCATGACCGCCATCGACCCCCTGCTGACGAGCTGCCGGCGCCTGTTCCTGCGCGACTACGAGGTGTGGATCAACATCGGCGTGCACGACTTCGAGAAGCGCGCCGAGCAGCGCGTGCTGATCAACGTGGACCTGTACATCCCGCTGGCGCTGTCCACGCCGAAGGCCGACGAGCTGGACGAGGTGGTCGACTACGACTTCATCCGCCGCACGGTGGCGCAGCGCCTGTCCAAGGGCCACATCCACCTGCAGGAGACGCTGTGCGACGACCTGCTGGCGCAGATGCTGGCGCACCCCAAGGTGCAGGCGGCGCGCGTGTCGACGCAGAAGCCCGACGTGTATCCCGACTGCGAGGCGGTGGGCGTCGAAGTATTCGGAAGCAAATGAGATGAGTGCCGCCCGGCCGCCCGAAGGCGCTCGCGCCGCAGCCCGTCAGGGCGAAGGCTTCTCCATGCACGCCGTCTGGACGGAAGAAGCCGCCGCCGCGAGCCCGAAGATCGAGCGCGAGGCGCACAAGCTCGAGAAGCGCCTGTGCCGCGAGGTCGGCCGCGCCATCGGCGAATACAACATGATCGAGGCCGGCGACAAGGTGATGGTGTGCCTGTCGGGCGGCAAGGACAGCTACGGGATGCTCGACATCCTGCTGAAGCTCAAGGCCCGCGCGCCGGTGCACTTCGACCTGATCGCCGTCAACCTCGACCAGAAGCAGCCCGGCTTCCCGGAGGACGTGCTGCCCGCGTACCTGCGCCAGGTGGGGGTGCCCTTCCACATCGAAGAGCAAGACACCTACAGCATCGTCAAGCGCGTGGTGCCCGAGGGCAAGACCACCTGCGGCCTGTGCTCGCGCCTGCGCCGGGGCATCCTCTACCGCGTGGCCGACGAGCTGGGCGCCACCAAGATCGCGCTGGGCCACCACCGCGACGACATCCTGGCGACCTTCTTCCTCAACATGTTCTTCGCCGCCAAGCTCAAGGCCATGCCGCCCAAGCTGGTGAGCGACGACGGCCGGCACGTGGTGATCCGCCCGCTGGCCTACGTGCCCGAGAAGGACCTGGTGCGCTGGGCGCAGCACCGCGCCTTCCCCATCATCCCGTGCAACCTGTGCGGCAGCCAGGAGAACCTGCAGCGCCAGGTGGTGGCCGACATGCTGCGCGAGTGGGAGCGCAAGCACCCGGGCCGCATCGAGAACATGTTCCGCGCGTTGCAGAACGTGACGCCTTCGCACCTGCTGGACGGAACGCTGCACGACTTCAAGGCTCTCACCCCGACCGGCGTGGCCGACGAGAACGGCGACCGCGCCTTCGACCCGCCCGAGCTGCCCGACGCGGCGCCCGGCACCCTGCCCGGCCTCCAGGTGGTCCGCCTGTAGGCACGGCGCGCCGGACGGGGCGGCCGTGCAACGAACCTGCCTTCGACCTCCCATGCGATCCGCACCGGCACCCCTCCTGCTCGCCGCCACCCTGGCCCTGGGCGGCTGCGCCACCTCCTGGACGGTGGACAGCCAGGTCCACAGCTTCTCGGCCCTGCCGGCCACGGTGCCGGCCGATGCCACCTACCGCTTCGAGCGCCTGCCCTCGCAGCAGGCCCGCCCCGAGGCGCAGGCCGAACTGGAGGCCATGGCCGAGCCGGCGCTGGCCTCCGCGGGCCTGCGCCGCGACGATGCGGCCCCGCGCTACAGCGTTCAGGTCGGCGCCCGGGTCGACACCGAACTCTCGCCCTGGGCCGACCCGTGGTACTGGGGCCCCGGCTACTACCGCTACCGCCCCTGGCACGGCCCGGGCTGGTACGGCGGCCCCTTCGGCCCGGCCTGGCTGCCGCCGGCCGACACCTGGTTCGACCGCGAGGTCAGCGTCGTGCTGCGCGCCCTGCCCGGCAACGAGGTGGTCTACGAGACGCGCGCCCGCCACGAGGGCCCCTACGGCGACAGCCGCGCCGTGCTGCCGGCGATGTTCCGCGCCGCGCTGCAGGGCTTCCCGCACCCGCCGCAGGGCGAGCGCCGGGTGGACGTCGAGATCGGCGGCAAAAAGGCGCCGCCGCCCCCGGCGCCGCGCTGACGCGATCCCGCACTGCAGCATGGCGAGGCGGGCTTTCTAGAATCCCCGCCATGGAAGCCACCCGACTGATCGCCGTGCGCCATGGCGAGACAGCCTGGAACGTCGACACCCGCATCCAGGGCCATCTGGACATCCCGCTCAACGACATCGGCCGCTGGCAGGCCGCCCGGGCCGGCGAGGCGCTGGCCGGCGAACCGGTGGCGGCCATCTATTCGAGCGACCTGCGGCGCGCCTGGGAAACGGCCCAGGCCATCGCCCGGGCGCAGGCCGAGCCGGTCGCGCCCACGGCCGACGCCCGCCTGCGGGAGCGGGCCTTCGGCCGGTTCGAGGGCCGCACCTTCGCCGAGATCGAGGCGGCCGAGCCCGGCATGGCGCTGCGCTGGCGGCAGCGCGACCCGGGCTTCGCGCCGCCCGAGGGGGGCGAGAGCCTGATCGACTTCCGCGCGCGGATCACCACCGCCGCCCACGACCTGGCGGCGCGGCACGTCGGCCAACTGGTGGTGCTGGTCGCCCACGGCGGGGTGCTGGACGTGCTCTACCGCGCCGCCACCCGCCAGGATCTGCAGGCGCCGCGCACCTGGCTGCTCGGCAATGCCGCCATCAACCGGCTGCTGTGGACGCCCCAGGGCCTGTCGCTGGTCGGCTGGGGCGATGCGGCCCATCTCCAGGCCTCGCTGGACGACACCACCGCCGGCTGAGGCCGGCCCCTTCCCCACCCTTTCGAAAGCCCGGCCCGCGCGCCCGGCGGCCCTGCCGCGGCCGTCGATGTGACTTTTGTCACCCATCGGGGGCAGGCCGGGCACATAGGCGCAAGGGCATATGTCAGCTTTTGGTATTCATTTTTTACAGAAACTGGGGGATACTGGGTTTCAATGTAAGTATTTATGTAACACCCATGCCTCCTGATTCACCTTTGTGTCGCACCGCGGGCGCCGAACCGGCCCGGGATGACGCGGCCCTGGGTGCCCGAGACAAGCGGGACCAGATTCGGACATCTGAGCCATGCACACCCTCGTTTCTGCCTTGGCGGACGGCCTTTCGGGCCTCGAAGCCGCACTGATGGACATGCTGGGCACGGCGGCGGGCGCCGGCCGGCGCCGCGTCGCCCTTGCGCTGGACGCGCCGGCGGTGCAGGCCGTCGCCCTCCGGGCGCGCGAGCGCGGCCTGGCCGAGGACACGCCCCATGCCGCCGCCTGGTCCTGGGCGGCAGCCCGATGGATGGGCCGGACCGCCGGCACCGAAGGGCCCGGCTGCGGCGCCTGGCTCGACCAGGCCGAGCGGCTGCGCCGCGCCGGGGCCGAGGCGGCCGCCCGCCTGCGCCTCGTCTTCACGCCCGGCCCGCAGCCGGCGCTGGCCCTCGAGCACGACGATGCGCTGCTCGACCCGCACGCCGCCCTGGCCGTGCTGGAGGCCGTGGCCGGGCTGGCCGCCGCGCTGGTCGACGCGCCCGCCGACGCGCCGCTGGACAGCCTGCCCCTGCTGCCTCCGCCGCAACAAGACCGCTTGCTGAACCAGTGGAACCAGCCGGTGGCGCCAGCCGACCCCTCAGCCACCGTCCACGGGCTGTTCGCCCAGCAGGTGCGCCTGCACCCCGAAGCCATCGCGCTGACGGACGCCGCCGACGGCAGCCGCCTGACCTATGCGGAGTTGGACCATCGCGCCGGCTGCCTGGCCGCCGGCCTGCGGGCCGCGGGCGTGCAGGCCGGCGAGCGCGTCGGCGTGGCGCTGGGCCGTTCGGCCGCGGCCGTGGTCTCGGTGCTGGGCATCCTCAAGGCCGGCGCCGCCTACTTCCCGCTGGAGGCCGGCCTGCCGGCCGAGCGCCTGGCCTTCATGCTGCGCGACGGGCAGGTGCGGCACGTGATCGCCCGCGCCGGCGACACCCTGGCGCTGCCGGCGCAGGCCGAGGTGCTCGACGTCGATGCCCTGTGCGCCGGCCCGGCGCCGGCGGCCGATGCCGCAGCAGGCGGCGAGGCCGTCGCCTACGTCATGTACACCTCCGGCTCCACCGGCACGCCCAAGGGCATCGAGATCAGCCACCGCGCGATCCTGCGCCTGGTGGTCGATGCGCAGTACGTGGACCTGCCGCGCTTCCCGGTCGTGCTGCATGCGGCGCCGCTGGGCTTCGACGCCTCGACGCTGGAGATCTGGGGCCCGCTGCTCCACGGCGGCGAGTGCGTGGTGCACGACGAGACGGTGCCCACCGGCCCCGGCCTGCGCCGCACCATCGCGCACCACGGCGTGCAGACCGCCTGGCTCACGGCGGGCCTGTTCAACGCCGTGGTGGACGACGACCCGGCCCATCTGGCGGGCCTGCGCCAGTTGCTGACGGGCGGCGAGGCGCTGTCGGTGCCGCACGTGCGCCGCGCGCTGGACGCGCTGCCCGACACCACCCTCTTCAACGGCTACGGGCCGACCGAATGCACCACCTTCGCCGCGGTGCACCGCATCCCGCGCGAACTGCCGGCCGATGCGCGCTCGGTGCCGATCGGCCGGCCGATCAGCCACACGGTGCTGCGCGTGCTCGGTCCCTCGCTGGAACTGCTGCCGCCCGGCTGCGTGGGCGAGCTGTGCATCGGCGGGCGCGGCCTGGCGCACGGCTACCTCGGCCGGCCCGACCTGACGGCGGAACGCTTCGTGGACGACCCGTGGGGCGCACCCGGCGAGCGCCTGTACCGCACGGGCGACCATGCGCGCTGGCTGCCCGACGGCACGGTGGAGTTCGTCGGCCGCATCGACGGGCAGGTCAAGATCCGCGGCCATCGCATCGAAGTCGGCGAGATCGAGGCCGCGCTGCTGGCCCATCCGGCCGTGCGCTCCTGCGCGGTGGTGCCGCGCCAGGACGCGCAGGGCCAGATCCGGCTGGTGGCCTACCTCGTCGCGCAGGGCGAGCCGGCCGCCTGGCCGGTGCTGCGCGCCCACCTCGCGGCGACGCTGCCCGAGCCGATGATCCCCTCGGCGCAGGTGTGGCTGGCGGAACTTCCCGTCACGCCCAACGGCAAGCTGGACCGCCGCGCGCTGCCCGCGCCCTCGCGCCAGCGGCCCGAGATGGCCCAGCCCTACGAGGAGGCGCGCAGCCCGGCCGAGCAGCAGGTCTGCGACGCCTTCGCCCAGGTGCTAGAACTGGACGCCGTCGGCCGCAACGACAACTTCTTCGACCTCGGCGGCGACTCGCTGCGCGTGCTGCGCGTGATCGCCCTGCTGCAGCCGCTGGCCGCGCGGCCGCTGACCACCACGCTGCTGTTCCAGGACCCGACGCCGCGCGCCATCGCACCGGCGCTGGCACCGGCCGACGCCCCCGCGCCCGCCGCTGTCGTGCGCCGCGCGCAGCCCGATGCGCTGGAGCCGATCGCCCTGGTCGGCATGGCCGGCCGCTTCCCCGGCGCGGCCGACGTGGAAGGCTTCTGGGACAACCTGCTGGCCGGCCGCGAGACCATCACCTTCTTCGACGACGCCGCGCTGGACGCCGGCGTGAGCGCCGCGCTGCGCGCCGACCCGGCCTACGTGCGCGCCCGCGGCGTGATCGACGGCGTGGAGGACTTCGACGCCGCCTTCTTCGGCATCAACCCGAAGGAGGCGCAGCTGATGGACCCGCAGCAGCGCCTGTTCCTGGAGATCTGCTGGGAATGCCTGGAGCGCGCCGGCTACGTGCCCGACCAGGCGCCGGGCAGCGTCGGCGTGTACGCCGGCATGTACAACGCCTCGTACTTCCAGCGCCACGTGGCGACGCGGCCCGATTTGATCGAGGCCGTGGGCGAGTTCCAGGTGATGCTGGCCAACGAGAAGGACTACATCACCACCCGCACCGCCAACCGGCTCAATCTCACCGGCCCGGCCGTCAGCGTGCACACCGCCTGCTCGACCTCGCTGGTGGCCATCGCCACCGCCTTCCATGCGCTGCGCAGCCGCCAGTGCGACATGGCGCTGGCCGGCGGCGTGTCGGTCACCTGCCCGCCGCGCAGCGGCTACCTCTACCAGGAAGGCTCGATGCTTTCGCCCGACGGGCACACGCGCAGCTTCGACGCGAACGCGCAGGGCACGGTCTTCAGCGACGGCGCGGGCGTGGTGCTGCTCAAGCGCCTGTCGGATGCGCAGCGCGACGGCGACACCATCTACGCGGTGCTGCGCGGCGCTGCCATCAACAACGACGGCGGCGCCAAGGCCAGCTTCACCGCGCCCAGCGTCGACGGCCAGGTGCGCATGATCGAATCCGCCCTGGCCTGCGCCGGCGTGCCGGCCGCGAGCATCTCGTACCTGGAGGCGCACGGCACCGCCACGCCGATGGGCGACCCGATCGAGGTCGAGGGCCTGGCGCGCACCTACGGCCGCCACGCGCCCGAGGCCGGCCGCTACGCGCTGGGCTCGCTCAAGAGCAACGTCGGCCACATGGTGATCGCCGCCGGCGTCGGCGCGACGATCAAGACCGCGCTGGCGCTGCACGAGCAGGCGCTGCCGCCCTCGCTGCACTTCACCGCGCCCAACCCGGCGATGGACCTGGACGGCGCCCACCTGCGCGTCAACGACCGGCTGACGCCCTGGCCGCGCGTCGAGGGCAGGCCGCGCCGCGCCGGCATCAGCGCCATGGGCGTGGGCGGCACCAACGCGCACCTGATCGTGGAAGAGGCGCCCGAGCCGCCGCCGTCCGAGGAAGGCGCGGGCGCGCAGATGCTCGTGCTCTCCGCCCGCACGCCCACGGCGCTGGCTGCGGCCTGCGTGCGCCTGGCGGACCACCTGGAGCGGCACGGCGCATCGGTGCCGCTGGCCGACGTCGCCCACACGCTGCGCGTGGGCCGCAAGGCCTTCGCCCACCGCGCCTGCGTGGCGGCGGCCGACCCTGCGGGCGCCGTCGCGGCGCTGCGCGCCACCGACTCGCCCTGGCGCGCCGTCGGCGCCCCCGGCACGCGGCTGCCGCAGTGCGTGTTCATGTTCCCCGGCCAGGGCGCGCAGTACGCCGGCATGGGCCGCGGCCTGCATGCGCAGGACGCGCTGTTCCGCGCCGCGCTGGACGAATGCCTCGCCGCCTTCGAGGGCGTCACCGACTTCGACCTGCGCGAGAAGCTGTTCAGCGACGACCCGGAGGCGCTGGCGCCCACCGCCGTCACGCAGCCGGCCACCTTCGCCGTCGAGTACGCGCTGGCCCGCCGCGCGCTCGCGCTGGGCCTGCAGCCGGCCGCGCTGGTCGGCCACAGCGTGGGCGAGTTCGCGGCCGCCGTCATCGCCGGCGTCATGGACCTGGCCGACGCGGCCCGCCTGGTGGCCCGCCGCGGCGCGCTGATGCAGGCGCTGCCGCCGGGCGACATGCTGTCGGTGCGCCTGCCCGCGCAGGAGCTGCTGCCGCTGCTGCCCGAAGGCGTGAGCCTGGCCGGCGACAACGGCCCGACCGCCTGCGTCGCCGCCGGCCCCGCCGACGCCGTCGAGGCGCTGCGCGCCGAGCTGGAGCGCCGCGGCGTCGCCGCGCGCCTGCTGCAGACCTCGCACGCCTTCCACTCGGCCATGATGGACCCGGCCGTCGAGCCCTTCACCGCGCTGGTGCGCACCTGCACGCTGTGCGCGCCGGCGCTGCCGATCCATTCCACCCTGACCGGCCGCCCGCTCGCCGCCGAGGAAGCGACCGACCCCGCCTACTGGGGCCGCCACCTGCGCGGGACGGTGCGCTTCTCGCCGGCCGTGCGCGCCCTGCTCGACACGCTGGCGCAACCGGTCTTCGTCGAACTCGGGCCGCGCAGCACGCTGGCGACGCTGGTGCGCCAGCATGCGCAGAAGGCGCAGCCGGTGCAGGCCGTCGCCGTCCTCGGCAGCCGGCCCGACGACGAGGACGCCGCCTTCAAGCTCGCCGCCGGCCGCCTCTGGACGCTGGGCGCCGAGATCGACCTGGGCGCGTTCGACACGCGCCAGCGCAAGCGCCGCGTGCGCCTGCCCACCTACCCCTTCGAGCGCAAGCGCTTCTGGGTCGACATCGCGCCCGCCGCCGCCCCGGCCGCAGCAGCGGTGCCGCCGCCCGCCGCCTTTGCCGACGCCGTCCCCCTTCCCGTTCCCACGGAGCCCTCCATGACCGCCTCCACCGCCGCGACCTCCTCCCGCACGGCCAGCCTCGACGCCCGCCTGCGCACGCTGTTCGAAGACATCTCCGGCATCGACATGGGCGATGTCGACAGCGCCGCGCCCTTCGTCGAGATCGGCCTGGACTCGCTGACGCTCACCCAGGCCGCGCTGCAGGTGAAGAAGAGCTTCCAGGTCAACCTGAGCTTCCGTCAGTTGATGGAGAGCTATCGCAGCTTCGAGGCGCTGGCGGCCTTCCTCGACGCCACGCTGCCGCCGGAGGCCGCGCCCGCGCAGCCCGCGGCGCCGGCCGTCCAGGCGGCGCCCGCCATGACGTTGCCGCAGAACGCCCCGGCCCCGGTCCTGCCCGCGATGCAGGCCGTGCCGGCCGCCGCCGGCGGCACGCTGGTGCAGCAGGTCATCGCACAACAGATGCAGCTCATGCAGCAGCAACTCGCTTTGCTGTCGGCGGCACCGTCGGTACCGGCCAGCCTCGCGCTGCCGGTGCCGACGGTGGAGCAATCCACGCACGGGGGCTCCGCCGCGGCCCCGGCGTCCAACACCGCGCCGGCCCCCGTGGCCGCGGCCGCGGCCGACGAAGAGCCGGCCCGGCCCATCCAGTACGACGTCAAGAAGGCCTTCGGCGCCATCGCGCGCATCCACACGCAGAGCAAGGAGCCGACCGAGCGCCAGAAGGCGCGGCTGAATGCCTTCATGCGCCGCTACGTGGAGCGCACGGCGAAGAGCAAGGCCTTCACCCAGGACAACCGCGCCCACATGGCCGACCCGCGCGTGGTCAACGGCTTCCGCCCGGCCACCAAGGAGATCACCTACCAGATCGTGATCGAGCGCTCCAAGGGCTCGCGCCTGTGGGACCTGGACGGCAACGAGTACGTGGACGTGCTCAACGGCTTCGGCATGAACCTGTTCGGCTGGCAGCCCGACTTCGTGCAGGAGGCGGTGCGCAAACAGCTCGACCTGGGCTACGAGATCGGCCCGCAGCACCCGCTGGCCGCCGAGGTCACGCAGCGCATCTGCGAGCTGACCGGCTTCGACCGCGCCGCGCTGTGCAACACCGGCTCCGAGGCAGTGATGGCGGCCGTGCGCATCGCGCGCACCGTCACCGGCCGCAACACGGTGGTGGTGTTCTCGGGCGCCTACCACGGCACCTTCGACGAGGTGCTGGTGCGCGCCGGCCGCCAGGCCAAGGGCCTGCCGGCGGCGCCCGGGATCATGCCGGGCATGTTCGGCGACGTGCGGGTGCTGGACTACGGCACGCCGGAATCGCTCGAATACATCCGCACCCATGCCGACGACCTGGCCGCGGTGCTGACCGAGCCGGTGCAGAGCCGCCGGCCCGACTTCCAGCCGCGCGAGTTCCTGCGCGAGGTGCGCGCCATCACCGAGAAGAGCGGCATCTGCCTGATCTTCGACGAGGTGATCACCGGCTTCCGCTCGCACCTGGGCGGCGCGCAGGCGCTGTTCGGCATCCGCGCCGACCTGGCCAGCTACGGCAAGGTGATCGGCGGCGGCTTCCCGGTCGGCGTGATCGCCGGCAAGCGCGAGTACATGGACGCGCTGGACGGCGGCGCCTGGCAGTACGGCGACGACTCCATCCCCACCGTGGGCGTGACCTACTTCGCCGGCACCTTCGTGCGGCACCCGCTGGCGCTGGCCGCCTGCAAGGCCTCGCTCGACCACCTCAAGCAGGCCGGCGAGGGCCTGCAGACCCAGCTCAACCTGCACACCGCCGCGCTGGCCGACGAGCTGACGGCCTACTGCCGCGAGGTCGGCGCGCCCATCGAGATCCGGCACTTCGCCTCGCTGTGGCGCGTGACCTGGCTGGAAGACCACCCGCTGCAGGACCTGCTGTTCGCCATGATGCGCAGCCGCGGCGTGCACATCCTGGACAACTTCCCCTGCTTCCTGACGACGGCGCACACGCACGACGACATCGCGACCATCAAGTCGGCCTTCAAGGCCGCGGTGGCCGAGCTGCAGGAGGCCGAGTTCATCCCGCGCAAGGCGCCCGCGCAAAGCGGCTTCGACGCCGCGCGCCCGCCGGTGCCGCATGCGCGCCTGGGCCGCGACAAGGATGGCCAGCCCGCCTGGTTCGTGCCGGACCCGGCCGCCCCCGGCAAGTTCAAGCGCGTCGAAGCCTGAGGAAGACATGAGCACCATCACGACCACCGCCACCGCCGAAGACCTGGACTTCGACCCCTTCGCCGCCGGCGCGATCGAGCGCGTCATCGCCACGACCGAGGCGCAGCGCGAGGTGTGGCTCGCCGACCGCCTGGCGCCGCAGGCCTCGCTGGCCTACAACGAGTCGGTCAGCCTCGTGCTGCGCGGCCCGCTGGACGCCGATGCGCTGCGCCGGGCGATCGAGCAGACGGTGGCGCGCCACGAATCGCTGCGCGCGACGATCTCGGCCGACGGCATGCAGCTCCTGATCGACGAGCCGGCGCCGCGCGAGCTGCCGCTGCGCGACCTCGCCGGGCTCGACGAGGCCGCGCGCCAGGCGGCGCTGGCGCAGGCGCGCGCCGAGGCGGTGGAGACGCGCTTCGACCTGGAGCAGGGCCCGCTGCTGCGGGCGGTGCTGCTGCGCTGCGCGCCCGATCTTCACGAGCTGCTGCTCACCGCGCACCACATCGTGTGCGACGGCTGGTCCTGGGGCCAGGTCATCGAGGACATCGGCCTGCTCTACGCACAGGGCGTGGGCGGCGACGGCAGCGGCCTGGCGCCCGCGCCGGCCCGCTACGAGGACTACGTGCAGCGCGAACGCATCGAGGCCCAGGGCCCGGAGATGGAGGCGCACACGCGCTTCTGGGTCGAGCGCTTCGCCGGCGGCGAGGCGCCGGTGGTGGACCTGCCCGCCGACCGGCCGCGCCCGGCCACGCGCGGCTTCGACTCGCGCCGGGTCGACGTGCTGGTCGATGCGGCGCTGGTGCAGCAGGTGCGCCAGCGCGGCGCCGCCTCGGGTGCCAGCCTGTTCGCCACGCTGTTCGGCGCCTTCGCCGGCACCGTGCACCGGCTCACGCAGCAGGACGACCTGGTGATCGGCGTGTCCGCCGCCGGCCAGTCCGCGCACGACATGCCCACGCTGGTGGGCCACTGCGTGAACCTGCTGCCGATCCGCATCGCGGTCGACCAGGGCATGGCGATGCAGGCGCTGGTGCGGCAGTCCGGCACGACGCTGCTCGACGCCTTCGAGCACCAGACGCTGACCTACGGCACGCTGCTGCGCAAGCTGCAGCTGCAGCGCGACCCGAGCCGCCCCACGCTGGTGAGCGTGGTGTTCAACCTCGACCGCGAGGCGGCGGTGCCCGCCGGCGCCTTCCCCGGCCTGGCCGTGGACATCGTGGCCAACCCGCGCCACTTCGAGAACTTCGAGCTGTTCCTCAACTGCACGCCGACCGCGCAGGGCCTGCGGCTGGAGTGCCAGTACAACACCGGCCTGTTCGACGAGGCCAGCGTGCTGCGCTGGCTGGCCCTGTTCCGCGCCGGCCTGGAGCGCTTCGCGGCCGATCCCGCGCTGACGGTGGCGCAGGCCTTCGCGCCCGGCGAGGCCGACCGCGCACTGCTGGCCGCCTTCAACCGCCGCGCCGAGGGCGCGCCGCGCGAGGAGCTGCTGCACGTGTGTTTCGAGCGGCAGGCCGCGGCGCAGCCGCAGGCGCCCGCCCTGCGCCTGGACGGGCGCACCGTCAGCTACGGCGAGCTGAACGCGCAGGCCAACCGCATCGCCCACCGCCTGCTGGCGCTCGGCCTGCGCCCCGACAGCCTGGTCGGCCTGTGCGCCGAGCGCAGCGTGGAGATGCTGGCCGCCCTGCTCGGCATCCTGAAGGCCGGCGCGGCCTACGTGCCGATGGACCCGGCCTACCCGGCCGACCGCCTGGCCCACATGCTGCGCGACAGCGCGCCGGCGGCGCTGCTGACGCAGTCGCACCTGGCCGCGCGCGTGCCGCCGGGCGACGCGCCGGTGATCCTGCTGGACGACGCGACGCTGGCCGCGCAGCCCGCGCACGACCCCGACCCGGCCGCGCTGGGCCTCACGCCCGCGCACCTGGCCTATGTGATCTACACCTCCGGCTCCACCGGCGTGCCCAAGGGCGTGCTGGTCGAGCACCGGCAGGTCAGCCGCCTGTTCGGCGCGACGCAGCCCTGGTTCCACTTCGGCGCGCAGGACGTGTGGACGCTGTTCCACTCCTTCGCCTTCGACTTCTCGGTGTGGGAGATCTGGGGCGCGCTGCTGCACGGCGGGCAGCTGGTGATCGTGCCGCAGCTCACCACCCGCGACCCGCAGGCCTTCCACCAGCTGCTGTGCGACGAGGGCGTGACGGTGCTCAACCAGACGCCCAGCGCGTTCCGCCAGCTGATGGCCGCGCAGGCCGAGGCCGGCCCGGGCGCGCGGCACAGGCTGCGCACCGTGGTCTTCGGCGGCGAGAAGCTGGAGCCCAGCATGCTCAGGCCCTGGTACCAGCGCGCGGCCAACCAGGCCACGCAACTGGTCAACATGTACGGCATCACCGAGACCACCGTGCACGTGACCTACCGCCCGCTGAGCGCGCAGGACGCCGAGCGCATCGGCACCAGCCCCATCGGCGAGCGCATCCCCGACCTCACCATCCATGTGCTCGACGCGCAGCGCCGGCCGGTACCCATCGGCGTGGTGGGCGAGCTGTACGTGGGCGGCGCCGGCGTGGCGCGCGGCTACCTGAACCGGCCCGAGCTGAACGCCGAGCGCTTCATCCCCGACCCCTTCTCCGGCGAGGCGGGCGCCCGCCTGTACAAGACGGGCGACCTGGGCCGCTACCTGAACGACGGCAGCCTGGAGTACCTCGGTCGCAACGACTTCCAGGTCAAGGTGCGGGGCTTCCGCATCGAGCTGGGCGAGATCGAGGCCCGCCTGGCCGCCTGCGCCGGCGTCGGCGAAGCCGCCGTGATCGCGCGCGAGGACGTGCCCGGCGACCTGCGCCTGGTCGGCTACGTCAGCGCCCAGGGCGGCGCCGCGCTCTCGCCGGCGGAGTTGCGCCAGGCGCTGGGCGCATCGCTGCCCGACTACATGGTGCCGGCCGCCATCGTCGTGCTGCCCA
>NZ_JBIQNC010000128.1:0-15232 GCF_044462705.1 Xenophilus sp. | reverse complement strand
AGCTGGATGTAGATGTCGGACAGGTGCGTGGCGGTGCCGTGCCAGACGGCGCCGCCCAGGTGCGGGCGGAACTCGGCCAGCCGCTCCATCCATTGCAGCGCCAGCCGCCGCAGCGCGAGCAGCTCGCCCGGCTGGGTGTCGGCGCAGAACAGGCGGATGTGGTCGCGCACCTCGGCCTCGACCTCGTCGTTGCCCGGCAGCGCCGTGCGCACCGGCAGGCCCAGGTCGCGCAGCGCGCGGCGCTTGGCGGCGCCGTACTCCAGCCCCTCCTCGACCACGAGGCGGGCTGCAGCCGCGGCGATCTCACGCTTGCCGGTGTCCATCGGCGCATTGTGCCCGCGCACCCGGCGCCCCGCGGCAAGACCCGCAAAGGCCGCAGGGCGGGGTGCGGCGCTTCCTAGAATGCCGCGATGCACATCCACATCCTCGGCATCTGCGGCACCTTCATGGGCGGCGTGGCGGCACTCGCGCGCGAGGCCGGCCACCGCGTGACGGGCTGCGACGCCGGTGTCTACCCGCCGATGAGCGACCAGCTGCGCGCCCTGGGCATCGAGCTGATCGAGGGCTACGCGGCCGACCAGATGGCGCTGGCGCCCGACGTGTTCGTGATCGGCAACGTGGTCTCTCGAACGCGCCTGGCGGATGGATCGCCCAAGTTCCCGCTGATGGAGGCGATCCTCGATGCCGGCGCCCGCTACACCAGCGGGCCGCAGTGGCTGGCCGAGCACGTGCTGGCCGACCGCCACGTACTGGCGGTGGCCGGCACGCACGGCAAGACGACCACGACCTCCATGCTGACCTGGGTGCTGGAGCAGGCGGGCCTCGCGCCGGGCTTCCTGGTCGGCGGCGTGCCGCTGGACTTCAGCGTGTCGGCACGTCTCGGCCAGGGCAACGGCTTCGTCATCGAGGCCGACGAGTACGACACCGCCTTCTTCGACAAGCGCAGCAAGTTCGTCCACTACCGCCCGCGCACGGCGATCCTGAACAACCTGGAGTTCGACCACGCCGACATCTTCGACGACCTGGCGGCGATCGAGCGGCAGTTCCATCACCTGGTGCGCACCGTGCCGGCCAGCGGGCGGCTGGTCGTCAACGCCGACGAGGCGAGCCTGGCGCGCGTGCTGGCGATGGGCTGCTGGAGCGGCGTGGAAGGCTTCGGCAGCCGCGGCGAAGCGCGCTGGCGCGCCGAGGGCGCGCAGCACGCCTTCGCCGTGCTGCGCGACGGCCGGCCGGTGGGGCGCGTCGCGTGGGCGCTGACCGGCGCGCACAACCAGATGAACGCGCTGGCCGCCATCGCGGCGGCGGAGCACGTGGGCGTGGCGCCGGCCGACGCCGCGCAGGCGCTCTCGTCCTTCCGCAACGTGCGGCGGCGCATGGAGCTGCGCGGCGAGGCGGCACGGCCCGGCGAGGCGTCGATCCGCGTGTACGACGATTTCGCGCACCACCCGACGGCCATCCTCACCACGCTGGACGGGCTGCGCCGCCGGCTCGACGGCGAGGGCCGGCAGGCGGAGCGCATCCTGGCCGTGTTCGAGCCGCGCAGCAACACCATGAAGCTGGGCACCATGGCCGCGCTGCTGCCCGACAGCCTGCGCGACGCCGATCTCGCCTTCTGCCACACCGCCGGCCTCGACTGGGATGCCGCCGCGGCCCTCGCGCCGCTGGGCGCGCGCGCCGCCACCGCCGGGAGCATCGATGCGCTGGTGGCGCAGGTCAGCGCCGCCGCCCGGCCGGGCGACCACATCGTCTGCATGAGCAACGGCGGCTTCGGCGGCATCCACGAGCGGCTGCTGGCTGCGCTGCGGCACTGAAGAAGAAAAGGAGGCCGTCCATGCGCGCCCGCCACCTCATCGACACGCTGGGCCTGCAGCCGCACCCCGAGGGCGGCTGGTACCGCGAGATGTTCCGCTCCGGCGCGCAGGTGCAGTGCACCGACGGCCGCGCGCCCCGCGCGGCGCTGACCAGCATCTACTTCCTGCTGGAAGCCGGCCGGCACTCGCGCTGGCACCGGGTGGCGTCCGACGAGCTGTGGACGCATCTGGAAGGCGTGCCGCTGGCCCTGTGGACCGCCGACCCTGCCCTGCGCACCGCGCCGGCCCACGTGCGCCTCGGTCCGGTGGACGACCACGGCACCCGCCCGCAGCACGTGGTGCCGGCCGGCCAGTGGCAGGCGGCCGAGCCGCTGGCGCAGCACCCGGCCGGCGACTACAGCCTGCTGGCCTGCGCCGTGGCACCGGGCTTCGAGTTCGCCGATTTCGCGCTGATGGATGCGGCCGGCGACGAGGCCGCCGCATTGCGCCACCACTGGCCGGCGCTCGCGCGGTTCATCTGAACCCTCAGCCGCGGCGCTGCTTGACGGCCTGCGACAGCGTCTCGAGCAGTTCCCGCGAATCGTCCCAGCCCAGGCAGGCGTCGGTGATGCTCTTGCCGTATTCCAGCGCGGCGATCGAGTCCTTGCCGGGGGTGAACTTCTGCGCGCCGGGCTGCAGGTGGCTTTCCACCATCACGCCGAAGACGCGGCGGCTGCCGCCGGCGATCTGCCCGGCGATGTCGCGCGCCACGTCCATCTGCTTGCCGTGCTGCTTGCTGCTGTTGGCGTGGCTGCAGTCGACCATCAGCGTGGGCGGCAGCTTGGCGGCCTCCAGGTCCTTGCAGGCGGCCTCGACGCTGGCGGCGTCGTAGTTGGGCGCCTTGCCGCCGCGCAGGATGACGTGGCAGTCCTTGTTGCCCTTGGTCTGGACGATGGCGACCTGCCCGTTCTTGTGCACCGAGAGGAAGTGGTGCCCGCGCGCCGCCGCCTGGATGGCGTCGGTGGCGATGCGGATGTTGCCGTCGGTGCCGTTCTTGAAGCCGATCGGCGCCGACAGGCCGCTGGCCAGCTCGCGGTGCACCTGGCTCTCGGTGGTGCGCGCGCCGATCGCACCCCAGCTGATCAGGTCGCCGATGTACTGCGGCGAGATCACGTCGAGGAACTCGCTGGCCGCCGGCAGGCCGACGCGGTTGATGTCGATGAGCAGCTGGCGCGCGATGCGCAGGCCCTCGTCGATGCGGTAGCTCTCGTCCAGGTAGGGGTCGTTGATCAGGCCCTTCCAGCCGACCGTGGTGCGCGGCTTCTCGAAATACACGCGCATCACGATCTCCAGCGTGCCGGCGTACTTGTCGCGCTCGGCCTTCAGGCGCCGTGCGTACTCCACCGCCGCGGCCGGGTCGTGGATGGAGCACGGTCCCATGATCACCAGCAGCCGGTCGTCCTTGCCGGCCATGATGTTGTGGATGCTGCGGCGGGTCTGGCCGATCAGCGTCTCCACCGGCGTGCCGCGGATCGGGAAGAAGCGGATGAGGTGTTCGGGCGGGGGAAGCACGTTGATGTCCTTGATGCGCTGGTCGTCGGTCTGGCCTGTTTTCTCGACGGGCTGCGCATACCAGGACTCGCTGGTGCCGGGGGTCGCTTGGGGGCTCATGCTTTTTTCTTCCTCGGGTGCTGTGATGTGATTCGGAGCGGCCAAGAAAAAACCGCCGGGGCTTTCGCACCGGCGGTTCTTCGAGGTTCGGTCTGTCTGCTTTTACGCGCGCGCCACTCGTCCGCCGGAGTCCGGGAACCAAAAGTAGGCAAAGTAGAAAGCGCGTGCGGCGGGCATAGGGGCCGACTCTAGCACACGGCGGCGGGAAAGACTGTTGCGGATTGCCATCATCCGGGCCGTCAAGCCGTGCCGCCGACCGTCAGCCCGTCGATGCGCAAGGTCGGCTGGCCGACGCCGACGGGCACGCTCTGGCCTTCCTTGCCGCAGGTGCCCACGCCGCTGTCCAACGCCATGTCGTTGCCGATCATGCTCACGCGCGTGAGCGCGTCGGGGCCGTTGCCGACGATGGTGGCGCCCTTCACTGGATAGAGCTTCTTCCCGTTCTCGACCCACCAGGCCTCGCTGGCGGAGAAGACGAACTTGCCGCTGGTGATGTCCACCTGGCCGCCGCCGAAGTTGGTGGCGTACAGGCCCTTGCCGATGCTGGCGACGATCTCGTCGGGGTCCTTGTCGCCGCCGAGCATGTAGGTGTTGGTCATGCGCGGCATGGGTACGTGGGCGTAGCTCTCGCGCCGGCCGTTGCCGGTGGGCCTGACGTTCATCAGCCGGGCGTTGAGCGCGTCCTGGATGTAGCCCTTGAGGATGCCGTCCTCGATCAGCACGTTGCGCTGGCTGGGGTTGCCCTCGTCGTCCACGTTGAGCGAGCCGCGCCGGTCGGCGATGGTGCCGTCGTCCAGCACCGTCACGCCCTTGGCCGCCACGCGCTGGCCGATGCGGCCGGAGAAGGCGCTGGACTCCTTGCGGTTGAAGTCGCCCTCCAGGCCGTGGCCGATGGCCTCGTGCAGCAGGATGCCGGGCCAGCCGGGGCCGAGCACCACCGTCATCTCGCCGGCCGGGGCGGGGCGCGACTCGAGGTTGGTGAGGGCCGCGCCGACCGCCTGCTCCACGTACTCGGCGATCTGCGCCTGGCTGAAGTACGCCAGCCCGAAGCGCCCGCCGCCGCCGCCGAAGCCCATCTCGCGCCGCCCGTTCTGCTCGGCGATCACCGTCACCGACAGGCGCACCAGCGGCCGCACGTCGGCCGCCAGGGTGCCGTCGGCGCGCGCCACCAGCACCACGTCGTACTCGCTGGCCAGGCCCGCCATCACCTGCACGACGCGCGGGTCGCGCGCGCGGGCGAGCTGCTCGACCTGCTCCAGCAACTGCACCTTGGCCGTGCTGTCCAGGCTGGCGATCGGGTCGATGCCGCCGTAGAGCTGCCGGCTGGGCGCCACCTTGCGCGCCGGCGCCTTCACCCGGGCCGACTTGCCGGCCGCGGCGATGGCGCGCACGGTGCGCGCGGCGTCCAGCAGCGAGGCCTCGGAGATGTCGTCCGAATAGGCGAAGGCCGTCTTTTCGCCGCTGACCGCGCGCACGCCCACGCCCTGGTCGATGCTGAAGCTGCCGGTCTTGACGATGCCCTCCTCCAGGCTCCAGCCCTCGGCGCGGGTGTACTGGAAGTACAGGTCGGCGTCGTCCACCTTGTGGGCGCGGATCTCGGCCAGCGCCTTCGCCAGGTGCGTCTCGTCCAGCCCGAAGGGGGCGAGCAGGAGCTGCTGCGCCGTGGCCAGGCGCTCGAGGGTGGGTTCGCGGGAGATCATGAAGGCCATTCTAGGAAGACGCGGGCCGGCGCGTCGCCTAGCACCGGCAAGCCCATGCGCGCGCGGGCCGGATCGAATGCCCACCGTGTCCTCATGGCGATCCCGCGGGCGGGCGATGTTCCCTAGAGTCGGCGCGGTCTCGACTTGAAACAAGGGAAAGCATGCTTGTCGTATCGCGTGTGTGGGCGCTGCTGGTGGCGCTCATGGGTCTGGGTCTGGCGCTGGGCGGCGCCCGGCTGCTTCTGCTCGGGGGGTCGCCCTACTACGTGGCCGCGGGGCTTGTCCTGCTGTGGGCGGCGCTGCAGATGTGGCGCCGGCGGCGCAGCAGCGCGCTGTGGGTGGCGGCGCTGGCGGTCCTCACCCTGCCCTGGGCGCTGTGGGAGAGCGGCCTCGATTTCTGGGCGCTGTTCCCGCGCCTGATGGCGCCGCTGGCGCTGGCCGCCGTCTCCCTGCTGCTGGCGCCGCGCGCGCCCGAGGGCGGCAGCGCCGCGCCCTGGCGCCTCGCCGGCGCCGTGTTCGCGCTGCTCTTCGTGCTCGGCTTCGGGCTGGCCTTCATGCCGCACGGCGTGGTGCGCCCCGATGCATCCATGGCCTATACGCCGCCGGGCGGCGACAACCGGCCGGTGGACTGGAGCGCCTACGGCCGCACGACGGAAGGCCGACGCGACGCGCCCTTCGACCAGATCAACCGCGAAACGGTGTCGCAGCTCAAGCTGGCCTGGAGCTACCGCACCGGCGACACGCAGCCGGGCGTGGACCAGAACACGCCGCTGCAGATCGGCGACCTGGTCTACAGCTGCACGCGCAACGACAAGCTGATCGCGCTCGATGCCGACAGCGGCCAGGAGCGCTGGGTCTTCGACCCGCAGGCCAAGTCGCCTTTCTGGCAGCGCTGCCGCGGCCTGGGCTACTGGAAGGCGCCGCAGGAAGCCGCCGCCGCGCCGGAGGGCGCCTGCCGCGAGCGCATCGTGCAGACCACCATCGACGCCCGCCTGATCGAGCTGGACGCCCGCACCGGCAAGCCCTGCGAGGAATTCGGCGACAAGGGCACGGTGTCGCTGGCGCACGGCATGGGGACGGTGCGGCCCGGCTTCTATTTCCAGACCTCGGCGCCGCTGGTGGCGCGCGACCTGATCGTCGTCGGCGGCTGGGTGGTGGACAACCAGATGCGCGGCGAGCCCTCGGGCGTGATCCGCGCCTTCAGCGCCCGCACCGGCGAGCTGGTCTGGGCCTGGGACCTGGGCAACCCGGACATCACGAAGCTGCCGCCCGAGGGCCAGACCTACACGCCGGGCACGCCCAACATGTGGACCACGGCCGCCTACGACGACAAGCTCGGCCTGATCTACGCGCCGCTGGGCAACGCCACGCCCGACTACTTCGGGCAGGGCCGCCCGGCGCATTCGGACGAATACAACGCCACGCTGGTCGCGCTCGACGTGGCCACCGGCCGCCCGCGCTGGAAGTTCCAGACGGTGCACCACGACATCTGGGACTACGACCTGCCCTCGCAGCCCGCCCTGATCGACCTGCCCGACGGAAAGGGCGGCACGGTGCCCGCCGTGCTGCAGACCACCAAGCGCGGCCAGCTCTTCCTGCTCGACCGCGCCACCGGCCAGCCGCTGGCCGAGGTCGCCGAGAAGCCCGTGACGCAGGAAGGCGCAGTGCCCGAGGAGACGCTCTCGCCCACCCAGCCCTACTCGGTCGGCATGCCCACCGTCGGCGCCGAGCGGCTGGACGAACGCAGGATGTGGGGCATGACGATGTTCGACCAGTTGCTGTGCCGCATCGAGTTCCGCACCCTGCGCTATGACGGCGACTTCACCCCGCCCGGGCTGCAGCGCGCCATCGAGCACCCGGGCAACGTCGGCGGCCTGAACTGGGGCAGCGTGTCGGTGGACACCGCCAACCAGCGCGTCTTCCTCAACGACATCCGCGTGCCCAGCGTGTTCCAGCTCGTGCCGCGCGACGACTACCCCGCCTTCGCCAAGAAGTACCCGCCGGTGAGCGACGGGCACGGCCCCTCGACGCAGGCCGGCACGCCCTACGGCATCTACACCACCATCTGGTTCTCCAGGCTGGGCGTGCCCTGCGTGCAGCCGCCCTTCGGCACCCTCACCGCCATCGACCTGAAGACGCGCAAGGTGGCCTGGCAGGTGCCGGCCGGAACGGCCGAGCAGCTCGGCCCGCTGGGCGTGCGGCTGGGGCTGCCCATGCCGATCGGCATGCCCACCTATGCGGGCACGCTGGCCACGGCGGGCGGGCTGGTGTTCTTCGCGGGCACCCAGGACTTCTACCTGCGCGCCTACGACGCGCAGACCGGCGCCGAAGTCTGGAAGCACGCGATGCCCGTGGGCAGCAGCGCCACGCCCATGACCTACGTGTCGCCCAGGACGGGCAAGCAGTACGTGGTGATCTCGGCCGGCGGCGCCGCCTACTCCAAGGAGCGCGGCGACTACGTCATGGCCTTCGCGCTGCCCTGAAGGCGGGCGGCTTCAGCGCACCGCGTCGGCGATGGCCTGGAAGGCCCGCATGTGCAGCGGGTGCGCCGGGCCGTTGGCCGCCACGGGCGAGGAGCCCAGGCGCACGATCACCACCTCGGCCGCCGGGTTGACGTGGATGTACTGGCCGTGGATGCCGGAGGCCTCGTAGGCGCCGTCGGCGTTGTGCAGGACCCACCACTGGTTGCGGTAGGAGTAGCCCGGCCGCGCCGCCTGGTTGCCGGCCTTGAACTTCTCGCGGTCGCCGCCGGCGCGGATCATGTCCACCGCCGCCTTGGGCACCAGCTGCTCGCGGCTGAAGAGGCCACCGACGCGGCCCTCGTTGCGCAGCATCTCGCCGAAGCGCGCCAGGTCGCGCGCGGTGGCGTTGAAGCCCGAGCCCATCGACTCGAAGCCCAGCCGGTCGATGTTGATGCCGGCGTCGTTCTCGGCGCCCATGCGCGACCAGATGCGCTCCGACAGGTTCTGCGAGAAGGGCTTGCCCGTGACCTTGAGCACCAGCCAGCCCACCACCTCGGAGTGGACCGTCTTGTAGGAGAAGCCGGCACCGTGCTCGCCCTCCTTCTTCAGCGTGCGCAGGAAGCTGATGGTGTCGCGCGGCCCGTTCCAGCTGGGCGGCAAGGGCACCAGGCCGGAGGCCATGGCGTACTGGATCACCTCGGAGGTCGGGTCGGCGTAGTCCTCGCGGAAGTGCACGCCGGCGGTCATGTCCAGCGTCTGCTGCACGGTGGCGTCGTCCCAGGCGGTGCCGGCCAGCTCGGGGATGTACTGCGTGACGCGCGCGTCCGGATCGAGCTTGCCCTCGGCGACGAGCTGCGAGGCCAGCACGCCGGTGATCGACTTGGTGACGGAGAACACCGAGTGCGGCGTGTTCGGCGTCATGCCGCTCCAGTAGCGCTCCAGCACCACCCGGCCCCGGTGCAGCACGAGCAGGGCATCGGTGTAGGTGCCGGCGGCGTAGGCGTCGATGTCCATCGGCTGGCCGTCCACGCCGGCGAAGCGGAAGGCGGACCAGTCGCGCTCGCCGCGCGGCAACTCGAAGGCGGCGCCGCTGCCGCGCCACACGTTGCGGCTGGGCACCAGCTCGCGCATGTGCTGCAGCGCCCAGCGGATCTGCGGGAAGCGGCCGGCGTTCTGGAAGGTGACCTGCTTGTCGGGGGGCACCGGCGCGCCCTGCATCCAGCCCAGGCGCACGGGGTCGCTGTCGGCGGCCGAGAGGGGTGGCGCGGCGGGCGGCATCTGGGCGGCGCTCACGAGGGCCGTACCGGCGAGCAGGGCGCCGGCGGCGCATCGGGCGAGGGACGGGTGCATGGCGGGAGCTCTCCTTGTGGTGGTGTCTCGGGCGCCATTCTGCCCAGGGCCTTCAGGTCTGCATCAACCGCCTGGCCCGCGCGATCGACATCAGGATGCCCAGCGCCAGCCCCAGCGTGACCATCGCCGTGCCGCCGTAGCTGATGAAGGGCAGCGGCACGCCCACCACCGGCAGGATGCCGCTGACCATGCCCATGTTCACGAAGGCGTAGGTGAAGAAGATCATCGTCACCGCGCCGGCCAGCAGGCGCGAGAACAGGGTCGGCGCCTCCAGCGCGATCATCAGCCCGCGGCCGATGAGGAAGAGGAAGGAGAACAGCAGGAACAGGTTGCCCGCCAGGCCGAACTCCTCGGAGTAGGCGGCGAAGATGAAGTCGGTGGTGCGCTCGGGGATGAATTCCAGGTGCGTCTGCGTGCCCTGCATGAAGCCCTTGCCGCCCACGCCGCCGGAGCCGATGGCGATCATGCCCTGGATGATGTGGAAGCCCTTGCCCAGCGGGTCCTTGGTCGGGTCCAGCAGGGTGCATACGCGCTGCTTCTGGTAGTCGTGCAGCACCTTCCAGTCCACCCCATCGGCGCACAGCTGCGACTCGAAGCCGACGATCAGCGACACCGCCACGATGCCGACGGCCACCGGCGGCACGATCAGCTTCCAGGGCAGCCCGGCGAAGAAGATCACCGCCAGCCCCGCCGCCAGCACCAGCAGCGAGGTGCCCAGGTCGGGCTGCTTCATGATCAGGCCCACCGGCAGCGCCAGCAGGACGAAGGAGACGGCGAAGTCCAGCGGCCGCAGCTGCCCCTCGCGCCGCTGGAACCACCAGGCCAGCATCAGCGGCGTGGCGATCTTGAGCAGCTCGCTGGGCTGCACGACGATGCCGATGTTGATCCAGCGCGTGGCGCCCTTCTTGGTGATGCCGAACAGCAGCACCGCCACCAGCAGGCCGACGCCCAGCACGTACAGCGGCAGCGCCAGGCTCATCAGCCGCTGCGGCGGGATCTGCGCCACCACGAACATGATGCCCGCGGCCAGCAGCATGTTGCGCCCGTGGTCCATGAAGCGGCTGCCGTGGTCGTAGCCGGAGGAGTACATGGTGACCAGCCCGGCGCCGCACAGCATCAGCACGGCCAGCGCCAGCAGCCCGTCGAAACCCTGGAACACCGGCAGGATGCGCCGGAAGAGGGAGGGCTGCTGGAAGACGGCGGACATGGCGGCGCGATTATCCGCGCGGCGCCGGCCGGATTCAGGCGGCGGGCAGGGTGAACGCCACCTCGGTGCGGCCGGGCGCGGAGCGCACGCCCAGCCGCGCGCCCAGCGACGCCGCGCGCACCTGCAGCGCCCGCGGCGCGCGGCCGGCATCGAAGCCGCACCCGTCGTCGACGATGCGGATCGCCAGCCCGCCGGGGCCGGCGTCGGCCTCCAGCCGCAGCACGCGGGCATGCGCGTGCTGCAGCACGTTGGAGATGGCCTCGAACAGCAGGAACTGCAGCTGCCGCATGGCCTGCGCGTCCAGCCCGGGCCACGGGGGCAGTTCCTGCACCGCCCATTCCAGCGCGAGGCCGGCGCCCGCCAGGCGCGGCTCCAGCCGGTAGCGCAGGCCGGCCAGCAACGCCTGCACGTCGCCCGGCGGCAGCTGCATGGCGTCGATCGACAGCTTGAGCTGGTCCATGGAGTCGCGCAGGGTGCGCAGCACCTCGTCCGAGGTGGAGCGGCCCGACTGCAGTTGCCGGATGGCGGCGCTGATGTGGGAGCCGACGCCGTCGTGCATGTCGCGCAGGATGCGCTCGCGCTCGTGGTTGCGGGCCTGCTCGCGCGCCGCCGCCTCCAGGCGGCCGTAGGTGCTGGCCAGCTCCTGCTCGCGCGCGGCCACCCGCGCCTGCAGCGTGCCCAGCAGTTCGCGCGCCTGCCCGCTGGCCTGCTGGAAGCGCCGCAGCACGATGTACAGCAGCGCCAGCCCGAAGGCGATCGAGACGTAGCGGTTCCAGGTGACGGCGCCCAGGTCGTTGCCGAGGCGGATGGTGACCCAGTCGCGCACGCCGACGGCCACGTTGAGCACCCCGGCGGCCGCCAGCAGCACGCGCGCGGTGGTGGGGCGGCGCAGCGTGGCCGCCATGTAGACCAGGGCGTACAGGGCCGCGCACAGGTTCACCGCGCCCAGCCAGCCGGTCAGCAGCACCGGGCGGAACCAGGCGAAGGACAGGGCCGAGCACACCAGCCCGGCGGCCACCAGCACGCCCGCCGCGGCCTGCATGAAGCGCATCGAGCGCCGGTGCTCCCAGCCCGCCGCGCGGTGGCAGAACAGCAGCACGCCGCCGACCCAGCCGGCATAGGTGCCGGTCATCAGCACGCCCCACAGGGGCCAGGCCAGCGGCGGGTGCTCGATCAGCGCGTCGAACACCCGCACCGACCAGCACAGCTCGGCCAGCCCGGCCCACAGGTACAGGGTCTCGCGGCGCAGCCGGCCGTCGGCGTCCGCCACGCGCTGGCTGGCCCAGCACATCAATGCGATGAAGCCCACCACCAGGCTGAAGGCGCCCAGGAACAGCGAGCCCGCGTAGCGCAGCGCGCCGGCGCGGGCCGCGGGATGGGCCTGCACCTGCTCGGTGGGGCCGATGTAGATCTCCGACAGGCCGCCGCGCCGCCCGCCGTCGGCGCGCAGCTCGATGCGCAGGAGATTGTGCGCCGCCAGCAGGGCGGGCGGCACCGCCACCTGGCGGGCGATCTTCCCGTAGTCGTCGCGGCCGGCCGCGTCCAGGTCGCCGTAGCGCACCAGCAGCTTGCCGTTGAGCCAGACGGCCGCGGCATTGCCGATCAGCGGGAAGTACAGCGTGTAGGGCTGGGCGGACGGGCCGCCGGGCAGGTCGAAGCGGGCCTCGACCACGGCCCGGCCGCCGTGGTTGCGGTGCAGGCGGTCCCAGTGGTAGGGCAGCGGCACGGTGCGCCAGTCCTGCGGCCGGCCGTCGATCACGGCCTGGATGCGCGCCATGCGCAGGGCCTGCACCGGCTCGTCCTGCGCCGCCCGCGCCGCCGGCGGCAGCAGGGCGGCCAGGCCCCAGCAGCACAGCCAGGCGGCCACGCAGGCCGCGCGCCGCCATCCGCTCACAGCAGGCCGAGCCGGGTCGCCTCGAACACCGCCTCGTTCTTCGAGTGCACGGCCAGCTTGCCGTACAGGTTCTTGATGTGCGTCTGCACGGTGTGCACGCTCAGGCCCTTCAGGCGCGCGATCTCGGCGTAGGAGAAGCCCCGCGCGATCAGCGTGAGCACTTCCTGCTCGCGCACCGACAGCAGCGACGGCACGACGTCCGCCGCCTGCTCCGGCGGGGCCGCGCCCGGCTCCGCGGCGCGCAGGCTGCGGTACTTGGCCAGCACGCGGCGCGCAATCATGGGCGAGATGGGAGAGGCGCCGCGCTTGACCTCCAGGATGGTCTGGGCGATGTCCTCGGGCGCCGAATCCTTGTGCAGGTAGCCGACGGCGCCGGCCTCGATGCTGGCCAGCACGCTCTCCTCGTCGCCGAACACCGACACCACCAGCGGCTCGCAGTCCGGGCAGCGGGCGCGCACGGCCCGGATCACCTCCACGCCGCTGCCGTCCGGCAGCCCCAGGTCGACCAGTAGCACGTCGGGCCGCTGCGGCGCGCCCTGCAGCCACGCCAGCGCCTCGGCCACGCTGCCCAGCCCCGCCAGCCAGCGCAGCCCGGCGCAGGCCCGCACGCTGGACTCGAAGAACGCCCGGGCGCGCAGGTCGTCCTCCACGGCCAGCACGCCCCAGGCCTCGGCCGGGGGGCGGGCGTCGATCGGCGGCATGCGCTCCATGGCGGCGGAGGATACACGTCGCAACAGCGGCGTCGCCGGTGCGCGACGTCGGCTCACATGTTCATGGGATGGGGACTTCCGGAGGATTTCCGGACACTCGCCGCGCCTCGATAACAACTTTTCACATTTCCGGAGATCCTCCATGCGCGCACCCCGTCCCGCTGCGTCCCGCCTCGCCAGCGCCGCCGCCCTGCTCCTGACCCTGGCCGCCTGCGGCGGCGGAGGCGGGGGCGGCGGCGGCCTGGCCTTCCTGCCGCCGACCGGCGGCACCGGCGGCGACCCGACCACGCCGGGCACCCCCACCACGCCGGAACCCTCCGGCGGCGCCGTGCTGCGCGGCGTGGCGGCCACCGGCGCCGCCTTCGCCGACGCCCGGCTGGAGGTGCTGGACCAGCGCGGCCAGACCGTGTGCAGCACCGTCACCGACGCCGCCGGCAGCTACGACTGCGAACTGCCCGTCGACACCGCCGCGCCGCTGGTGGTGCGCGTGCTGCGCGACGAGCAGGCGCTCTACAGCATCAGCGCCAGCGCGGAAGGCGGCACGCTCAACATCACCCCGCTGACCACCATCGTGGCGGCCCAGTTGGCGCCGGACGGCAACCCCGCCAGCCTCGCCCAGGCGATCCAGAGCAACCCCGATCTGGTCAACGACGATGCGATCCGCAGCGAGGTGCAGGCCCTGCTGGCGACCCTGGAGCCGCTGCTGCAGGCGCTGGGGCAGGCCGGCATCGATCCCTTCGGCGGCCCCCTGGTGGCCGACGGCACCGGCCAGGACCGGGTGCTGGACGCAATCACCGTCAGCGTGCGCCCGGACGGCACCGCCGCCAACATCGAGATCACCGTCAAGGCGCCCAGCGCGGACGGCCAGCCGGTCTCGCTGAGCTACCGCACCTCCGACGAGGCCGCCCCCGTGCTGCCCGCGGTCACGGCCGACCAGCTCTCGGCCATCCCGACGCCGGCGCAGGTGGCCGGCTTCTTCCAGCGGCTGGACGCCTGCTTCGCCCTGCCGGTGACGCAGCGCGTGGACACCGCCACCAGCGACGACGCCGACGCGACCGGCACCGCGGCGAACGTCACCGCGCCGGCCTGCCGCACGCTGTTCGTCGACGACGACCCGGCCACCTATGCGGCCAACGGCGGGACCGTCGGCCGCAATGCGCAGGGCCGCGGCGCCTGGTCCTCGCTGTTCCGCTTCGGCCCCACCGGGCTCAGGCACGACCGCGGCAACTTCGAGTTCTTCCGCGTCCAGGGTGGACAGACCGACCTGGTGCTGAGCTACCGCTGGACCGACCGCCTGGGCAACACCGACAACGAGACGCTGGTGGTGCGCAACCAGGACGGCGCGCTCAAGCTCACCGGCAACAGCTACGGCTACGGCGCCACGGTCCGCCCCGTCTCCGAAGACCGGGAGTACCTCAACATGCCGGCCTACAACGCCTTCACCACCGGCTACAACATCAGCATCGACAACCGCATCAACGGCAGCGGCCAGCCGGTGCTGAGCCACGTGCTGGTGACGGCGCCGTGGGGGCAGGTGATCAAGTTCTCGCCCGAGAGCGGCCTGTCCTACTTGGTGGCGCACCGCGCCGACGACAGCAGGACGGTGACCAGCATCGTCCGCCTGGCCACCGGCTACGCCGACCCGGCCACCGCGGGCAACCTGGCCGACGAGGAGCCCAACATCTTCTTCGTCGATCCGCAGTACGGCGAGGCGCAGATCCGCGCGCTCAAGGACCAAGGCGTGTGGAAGATGGAGTTCTTTCCGGTGGCCGGCAGCCCGGTGGTGCAGAGCTACCGCACGCTGGCGCGGGCGCAGACCATCAACGAGGTGCGGCAGCTGAAGTTCGCGCAGCTCGCTCCGGCGCAGCGGGCCGAACTGCTGGCGGCCACCGCCGCGACCGGCCGCATCACCTTCGGCGCCCCCAGCGACAGCGACCCGAACAACATCGACTTCAGCAGCGAAGGCGGCGGCGACGCCTGGACGGTGCCGGCGGGTGCGCTCGCCCCGACCAGCTTCTCGGTGACCGGACGCGTGGGCGCCCAGGGCAGCCAGCGCTTCAACGACGGCACGCTGGTGCGCAACACGGCCCGCACCGCCATGCTGTATTGCTCGCCGCAGTCGGCCGCGGACGTGCACTGCTACAGCGCCGTGCCCGGCGTGGGGCCCTTCCAGTACGCGCAGGGCGTCTCCTTCAACTCGATGGAGCTGTGGGCGCGCAGCGCGCGGCAGGTGGAGATGAAAAAGCAGATCGCGCTGTACAAGAGCTTCTGAGCACGCGCCGTCCCTGCAGCCCCGCTCCGGCGGGGCTTTTTCGTGGCCGCGGCAGCATCTAGAGTGGCGCCCATGCAAGCAACCCACCTGCTGTACCTGCACGGCTTCCGTTCCTCTCCCCGCTCGGCCAAAGCGCAGGCCACCGCGCGCCACCCGGCGGCGCACTGGTGGTGCCC
>NZ_JBIQNC010000127.1:0-15236 GCF_044462705.1 Xenophilus sp. | reverse complement strand
TGGAAGGTGAACTTCTGCAAGTTCACCAACGAGACGCGCAACGGCATCGAGGACTCGTCGAAGCACTCCGGCCTGAAGTTCATCGCCGCCGTCAACGGCGCCTGCGCCGGCGGCGGCTACGAGCTGGCCCTGGCCTGCGACGAGATCCTGCTGGTGGACGACCGCTCCTCCTCCGTCAGCCTGCCCGAGGTGCCGCTGCTGGGCGTGTTGCCCGGCACCGGCGGCCTGACCCGCGTGACCGACAAGCGCCACGTGCGCCACGACCTCGCCGACATCTTCTGCACCAGCGTCGAGGGCGTGCGCGGCCAGCGCGCCGTCGAGTGGCGCCTGGTGGACCAGGCCATCAAGCCCGCGCAGTTCGCCGCCGCCGTGCAGGAGCGCGCCGCCGAGCTGGCCCAGGCCAGCGACCGGCCCGCCGACGCCAAGGGCGTGGCGCTGACGCGCGTGGAGCGCCAGGAGAACGGCGACACCATCGAGTACGCCAACGTTCGCATCGAGGTGGACCGCGCCAAGCGCACCGCCACCCTGACCCTGAAGGCGCCCACCGGCGCGCAGCCCGCGGACGCGGCCGGCATCGAGGCCGCCGGCGCCGCCTGGTGGCCGCTGGCCCTGGGCCGCGAGCTGGACGACGCCATCCTGCACCTGCGCACCAACGAGCTGGACATCGGCACCTGGCTGCTGCGCACCGAGGGCGACGCGCGGGCCGTGCTGGCCGCCGATGCGCTGATGCTGGCGAACCAGGACCACTGGCTGGTGCGCGAGACCCTCGGCCTGTTGCGCCGCACCTTCGCGCGGCTGGACGTCTCCTCGCGCAGCCTGTTCGCGCTGATCGACGAGGGCTCCTGCTTCGCCGGCATGTTCGCCGAGCTGGCCTTCGCCGCCGACCGCGCCTACATGCTGGCCCTGCCCGACGCGCCCGAGAAGGCGCCGCGCATCGTGCTGGACGAGTTCAACTTCGGCCTGCTGCCGCTGGTCAACGACCAGAGCCGCCTGCAGCGCCGCTTCTACGAGGAAGCCGCGCCGCTGGAGGCCGCGCGCGCCGCCGCCGGCCGCGAGATCGATGCCGACGAGGCCGTGAAGCTGGGCCTGGTGACGGCCGCGCCCGACGACATCGACTGGGCCGACGAGCTGCGCATCGCCATCGAGGAGCGCGCCGCCATGTCGCCCGACGCCCTCACCGGCATGGAGGCCAACCTGCGCTTCGCCAGCAAGGAGAACATGCTCACCCGCGTGTTCGGCCGCCTCACCGCGTGGCAGAACTGGATCTTCCAGCGCCCCAACGCCGTCGGCGAGAAGGGTGCGCTGAAGGTCTACGGCACCGGCGAGAAGGCCGGCTTCGACATGAACCGCGTTTGACCGAACCGAGAGGAGAGTCCCCATGAGCAGCATCAACTACAGCGAGAAGATCCCCAACAACGTCAACCTCTCGGAAGACCGCACGCTGCAGCGCGCGCTCGAGGGCTGGCAGCCGAACTTCATCAACTGGTGGGACGACGTCGGCCCCGAGGGTTCCACCAACTACGACGTCTATCTGCGCACCGCGGTGAGCGTGGACCCGAACGGCTGGGCCCAGTTCGGCCACGTGAAGATGCGCGACTACCGCTGGGGCATCTTCCTGAACCCGGGCGACGCGGAGCGCAAGATCCACTTCGGCGACCACATGGGCGAGAAGGCCTGGCAGGACGTGCCCGGCGAGCACCGCGCCAACCTGCGCCGCATCATCGTCACGCAGGGCGACACCGAGCCCGCCTCGGTCGAGCAGCAGCGCCACCTGGGCCTGACGGCGCCCAGCCAGTACGACCTGCGCAACCTGTTCCAGGTCAACGTGGAGGAAGGCCGCCACCTGTGGGCGATGGTCTACCTGCTGCACAAGCACTTCGGCCGCGACGGCCGCGAGGAGGCCGAGGCCCTGCTGGAGCGCCAGAGCGGCGACGAAAACAACCCGCGCATCCTGGGCGCCTTCAACGAGAAGACGCCGGACTGGCTGAGCTTCTTCATGTTCACCTACTTCACCGACCGCGACGGCAAGTTCCAGCTCTCCGCGCTGGCCGAGAGCGCCTTCGACCCGCTGGCGCGCACGACGAAGTTCATGCTGACCGAGGAGGCGCACCACATGTTCGTGGGCGAGTCCGGCGTCAGCCGCGTGGTGCAGCGCACCTGCCAGGTGATGAACGAGCTGAAGACCGACGACCCGAAGAAGGTGCGCGAGGCCGGCGCGATCGACCTGGAGACCATCCAGCGCTACCTGAACTTTCACTACTCGGTGACCATCGACCTCTTCGGCGCCGACCAGTCGAGCAACGCCGCCACCTTCTACAGCTCGGGCCTGAAGGGCCGCTACGAGGAAGGCAAGCGCACCGACGACCACGTGCTCAAGGGCCAGACCTACAAGGTGCTCGAAGTGCAGAACGGTCAGCTCGTCGAGAAGGAAGTGCCGATGCTCAACGCGCTGAACGAGGTGCTGCGCGACGACTTCATCAAGGACTCGGTGGCCGGCGTCGGCCGCTGGAACAAGGTGATCGAGAAGGCCGGCATCCCCTTCCGCCTGCAGGTGCCGCACAAGGCATTCAACCGCGCCATCGGCGCGCTGGCCGGCATCCGCATGTCGCCCGACGGCCGCGTGGTCAGCCAGGCCGAGTGGGACGCGAAGAAGAAGGAGTGGCTCCCCACCGACGAGGACCGCGCCTTCGTCGCCTCGCTGATGGGCCGCGTGGTCGAGCCCGGCAAGTTCGCCAACTGGATCGCGCCGCCCGTCATGGGCATCAACCGCCAGCCGGTGGACTTCGAATATGTCCGTTTCGGCTAAGGTCGGCTGACGCGCCGCCGCCCCACCTGCACGAAGAAGGAGGGGCGCGCGCCGCACCACAAGGAGAGACACGATGGACATGGCTGTCGACGCGGCGGTGATCAGGCAGCACCTGATCGACCCCGAGATCTGCATCCGCTGCAACACCTGCGAGGCCACCTGCCCGGTCGGCGCGATCACCCACGACGACCGCAACTACGTGGTGCGGGCCGATGTGTGCAACAGCTGCATGGCCTGCATCTCGCCCTGCCCGACCGGCTCGATCGACAACTGGCGCACGATGCCGGTGGTCCGCGCCTACAGCATCGAGGAGCAGCTCACCTGGGACGAGCTGCCGGCCGAGCTGACGCCCGACCAGCTGGCCGCCGAGGGCGTCGCCGCCGACGAGGTGGCCGCCGCCGCGCCGCCCATGCCCGAGCCGCAGCCCGCCGAGGCCGAGCCCGGCACCGCGCCCTTCAACTCCGCCAGCTACGGCGCCACGCGCCCGCCGTGGTCGGCCGCGCATCCGTACACCAACCTGCACGCGCCCAAGAGTCCGGTCGTCGCCACCGTCACCGGCAACTTCAACTGCACCGAGGCCGGCTTCGACAGCGAGACGCACCACGTGGTGCTCGACTTCGGCGCCATGCCCTTCCCGGTGCTGGAGGGCCAGTCCATCGGCATCATCCCGCCGGGCCTGGACGCGCTGGGCCGGCCGCACCAGCCGCGCCAGTACTCGGTGGCCAGCGCGCGCAACGGCGAGCGGCCGGGCTACAACAACCTGTCGCTCACCGTGAAGCGCGTCACCGAGGACCACCAGGGCCAGCCGGTGCGCGGCATCTGCTCCAACTACGTGTGCGACCTGAAGGTGGGCGACGAGGTCAAGGTCGTCGGGCCTTTCGGCAGCAGCTTCCTGATGCCCAACCACCCGAAGTCGCACATCGTGATGATCTGCACCGGCACCGGCAGCGCGCCGATGCGGGCCATGACCGAGTGGCGCCGCCGCCTGCGCAAGAGCGGCAAGTTCGAGGGCGGCAAGCTGATGCTCTTCTTCGGCGCCCGCACCCCGCAGGAGCTGCCCTACTTCGGCCCGCTGCAGTCGCTGCCCAAGGACTTCATCGACATCAACTTCGCCTTCTCGCGCATGCCCGGCCAACCGAAGAAGTACGTGCAGGACCGCCTGCGCGAGCGCGCCGCCGACCTGGTGGCGCTGCTGCAGGATGGCGCCAGCCACTTCTACGTGTGCGGCCTCAAGAGCATGGAGGAAGGCGTGGTGCTGGCGCTGCGCGACGTCGCCAACGACGCCGGGCTGCACTGGGAGAGCGTGGCCGCGCAGCTCAAGCAGGAAGGGCGGCTGCACCTGGAGACGTACTGACCCGGCAACCGCGCCCGAACCTGCGCGTCCATGGAAGCGCTGCTATTCGGGAGGCGCGAGCGCTTCCACCCTGGCCGCGACGGCCCGGCAGGCCGTCAGCAGGTCGGCCACGATGCGCTCGTCGATGTTCAGGTCGCCTTCGTATTCGCCGAGGTTGCGGATGTCGTGGCACTTGGACAGCACGCGCCACACCTCGGGTCCGAGTCCGACCGTGTGCGGCAGCATCTGGAAAACGATGTAGCGGTTGCCCGAGCGGTACCCGTGCCAGCGCAGGGCGGCGAGGCTCAGCGCATGGACGGCGTTGTAGGCCAGGTCGAAGCGGCTTTCGAGCGACAGGGTGCGGGTGCCGGCATCGGCCAGCCGGGCTTTCCCGGAACGCAGCAGGCCCCCGAACTCCGCCGCATCGGGCGGCTCTGCCCGCAGCGGCTTGCCGGGGCCGCACAGGTTCTCAAACGCTGAAGGCATGCTCGTCTCCCATCAACCAGATCTTCGGCTGCTGCAGGACGCGGGTGGCGAATGCGTCCTGGCGCGCGACGCGACGCGCCAGTTCCTCGCGCGTGTAGATCGTCGGGTTCACGGGGCGGCCCAGTTGCCGGCCCACGGACTCCAGCGCGCCGAACAGATCGGCGTAGCTCAGTTCGTCGCTGACCACCATCAAGTCCACGTCGCTGCTGGCGGTGTCCTGCCGCTTCGCCACGGACCCGAAGACGAACGCCGCATGGATCCGGCCGGCCAGCGGAGCGAGCGCCGCGCGCAAGGGCCCGGCCAGGCCCACCGTCTTCTGCACGATGCCGTGCAGTTCCTCGTAGATCGGCGCTTGCGGATTGGCCTGGTAGTACTTCTGCCGGCCGGACTGCTGCACGGTGACCAGTCCGCTCTGCGCCAGGCGTGCCAGTTCGCGCTGCACCGCGCCCGAGCCGCTGCGGGCCAGGGCGATGATCTCGCTGGCGTAGAAGGCGCGCTGCGGCTGTCCGAACAGAACGGCCAGGACGCGCTGCTGGGTGCCGGTGAACAAGGCATCCGCCAGGCTCATGCCGCTTGCCGGCGGCGGCGCCTTCGAAGACGAGGACAGGTCTGTTTCCATGGCAGGCACATTATGCCCAGAATGGGTTGATAGATGCCCATTCTGGGTTGAATCGTCGCCATCCTCCGACATTAAGCTGACATCCCATGCGTTTTGCCGATTTCTTCGCCGGCCAGGTCATCGAGGCCGGCCCCCATCAGGTCACCGAGGACGAGCTGACCGGCTTCGCGCGCCAGTGGGACCCGCAGTGGTTCCACACCGAGGCCGCGGCCGCCGCCGAGGGCATCTTCGGCGGCTTGATCGCCAGCGGCTGGCACACCTGCGCCATCGCCATGCGGCTGGTGGTGCAGGCGGCGCTGGAGGGCTCCGAGTCCTTCGCCTCGCCCGGCCTGCAGTACGTGCGCTGGCCCAACCCGGTGCGGCCCGGCGACCTGCTGCGCCTGCGCGCCGAGGTGATCGAGGCGCGCCGCTCCGAGAGCAAGCCGACCCTGGGCATCCTGCGCTGGCGCTGGCGGCTGTTCAACCAGCATGGGGCCGAGGTGCTGGACACGGAGGTGACCAGCCTGTTCCGGCTGGCGGCGCCCTGACGATTCACGTCTGGCGCGCGTAGCGCCCCGGCGGTTCGCCCACGTGGCGGCGGAAGGCCGTGCTGAAGGTGCTCGCCGAGCCGTAGCCGACCCGCTCCGCGACGGCCGTGATGCCCGCCTCGCCGCGCCGCAGCAGGTCCTTGGCGACCGCCATGCGCCACGCGAGCAGGTATTCCATCGGCGGCAGCCCCACCGCGTGCGTGAACCGCTCGAAGAAGGCAGAGCGCGAGAGTGCCGCCTTCTTCGCGAGCTGCGCCACGGTCCAGGGCCGGCCGGGGTCGGCGTGCATGTGCCGCAGCGCGGCCGACAGCCTCGTGTCGGCGAGGCCGCGCAACAGCCCGGGAGGGGCGTCCGCGGCGGGCGCGGCGCGCAGCGCCTCGATGAGCAGCACCTCCACCAGCCGCGTGAGGACCAGTTCGCGGCCGGCCCGCCGCTGGCGCGACTCGTCGCCGACCAGCCGCACCAGCGTCGAGAGCCGCCCGACGCCGCGCACGTGCACCAGCACCGGCAGCAGCGCCACCAGCAGCGCCGTGTCGGGCGAATCGAAGAGGAAGTAGCCTCCGAGCAGACGCACGTCGGGCCGCCCGCCGCGCCTGCCGTGGCGGACCTCGCCGGCCGGCGAGGCGCTCGCCTTCGGGTCGATGCGCAGGGGCGTGACCGCCTCGAAGCCCGACAGCGTGAAGCCGGGCGTGGCCGGCAGGAAGACGAAGTCGCCTGCCTCCAGGGTGCAGGCCTGCTGGCCCTCGACGGCCAGCAGGCAGCGGCCTTCGAGCACTGCGCAGAAGCTCGGCTGCGCGAACTCGGCGTACCGCACGCCCCAGCGGCCGGCGCCGCTGATGCCCTTGGCGAACACGGCGCGCGGCTTGAGGAGGGTGACGATCTCCGACAGCGGGTCGCTCATGTCTGGACGATGGCAAATCAAATGTGGACGCTTCATTGTAGAAAGTCCGAAGACCAAGGCCTATCGTTGCTTCATCGAAACCAACCTTCCATGAAGCACATGAAGACCGTCCTCATCACCGGCTGCTCCTCGGGCTATGGCCTGGAGACCGCCCGCCGCTTTCTCGGCCAGGGCTGGCAAGTGGTCGCCACCATGCGCGCGCCGCGCCAGGACCTGCTGCCCGCCTCGCCGCGCCTGCGCGTGCTGCCGCTCGACGTGACCCGGCCCGAGAGCATCGCGGCCGCACTGGAGGCCAGCGGGCCGATCGACGCGCTCGTCAACAACGCCGGCATCGGCCTCTTCGGCGCCTTCGAGGCGACGCCGATGGCGACGGTGCGCGACGTGTTCGAGACCAACACCTTCGGCGTCATGGCGATGACGCAGGCCGTGCTGCCGCAGTTCCGCGCGCGGCGCTCGGGCGTGGTGGTGAACGTCACCTCCAGCGCCACGCTGGCGCCGATGCCGCTGGTGGCGGCCTACACCGCGAGCAAGACGGCCATCGAAGGCTTCACCGGCTCGCTGGCGCACGAACTGGCGGGCTTCGGCATCCGCGTCAGGCTCGTGGAGCCGGGCTATGGCCCCACCACGCGCTTCGCCCACAACGGCGCCTCGCGCATGGAAGGGCTGATCCCCGAGGCCTACGGGCCCTTCGCGCAATCGGTCTTCGCCGGCTTCACGCAGGCGGCCGCCGTGACGACCGAGGCCGACGTGGCCGAGGGCGTCTGGCGGGCCGTGAACGACACGGCCGGGCAGTTGCGCTTTCCCGCCGGGGCCGATGCCGTGGCGCTGGCGCAGCGCCATGCGGCGGCGGGCGCCGAGGGCTAGCGTGCCGGCGCGGCGATCGTCGGCAGCACCTGCCCGCGACTCTCGCCGAATCCGATGCGTGCGTGCCCCGGCTTCTCGCACCAGCCGCGCAGGATCACCGCGTCGCCGTCTTCGAGGAAGGCGCGCTGTTCTCCGGTGGACAGCGCCACCGGCGCCTGGCCGCCGCGCGCCAGTTCGATGATGGCGCCGGCCTCGCCCGCGCCGGGGCCGGAGACGGTGCCGCTGCCGAACAGGTCGCCGGGCTGCAGCGCGCAGCCGCCGACGGTGTGGTGCGCCACCATCTGCGCCGGCGTCCAGTACTGGTGGCGGAAGCTCGTGGCCGACAGGCGCGTCGGGCCCTTCGCGCCGCGCCGCGCCTGCTCGCTCTCCAGCCACACCTCCAGCCGGATGTCGATGCCGCCGGCGGCGCGCTGCGCCGCGTCGTCGAGATAGGCCAGCGGCTGCGGGTCGCCGGCGGGGCGCGGGAAGGGTGTACGGTAGGGCACCAGCGCCTCCATGGTCACGATCCACGGCGAGACGGTGGTGGCGAAGTTCTTCGCCAGGAAGGGGCCCAGCGGCGCCATCTCCCACATCTGGATGTCGCGCGCCGACCAGTCGTTGAGCAGGCCGATGCCGAAGATGTGCTCCTCGGCGCGCGCCAGCGGGATCGGCTCGCCGGCGGCGTTGCCGGTGCCGATCCAGATGGCCAGCTCCAGCTCGTAGTCGAGCTTGGCGCAGGGCTGGTGGACCGGCGTGCGGCCGCCGGGCGGCAGCGCCTGGCCCATCGGGCGGCGAAAGCGTTGGCCGCTCACACCCAGGGTGGAGGCGCGGCCGTGGTACGCGATCGGCAGCCAGCGGAAGTTGGGCGTCACGTCCCCGTCGGGGATCATCAGCCGCGTGATGTTCAGCGCGTGGTCGAGCGAGGTGTAGAAGTCGGTGTAGTCGCCCACGCGCGCGGGCAGGGCATGTTCGACCTCGGCCTGCGGCACCAGGCAGGCGCGCACGGTGTCGGCCTGCGCGGCGTCTTCCTTCAGCAGCGCGAACACGCCGTGCCGCAGCGCGCGCCAGGCACCGGCGCCGAGCGCGAAGAGGGCATTGAGTTCGGGCTGCGCCGCTGCCTGCGCAGCCTGCTGCGCCGAGCCGTCGAGCAGGCCCGCGCCGGCCAGCGCGCCCAGGTCCAGCACCTGGTCGCCGATGGCGACGCCGCCGCGGAAGGCCTCCTGCGAGCCCTTGCACCGGAACACCGAGAAGGGCAGGTTCTGGATCGGAAAGTCGCTGCCTTCCGCGTTGGCGTTGTCCACCCAACTGCGCGCGGCGGGGTCGTGCGTATGGTTCAGTGCCATGCTCATGCTGCCGTTCCCATCAAGGCATCGTCGAAGATCGCCACCGCCCGCGTCCAGCCGGCCGAGGCGCCGCGGATCTTGTGCGGGAAGCAGCTGATGAAGAACCCATGAGGCGGCAGCGCCTCCAGGTTGTGCAGCTTCTCGATGTGGCAGTAGCCGATGTCGCGCCCGGCCTTGTGGCCTTCCCAGATCAGCGAGGCGTCGTGCGTCTCGCCGTACTTCTTCGCGGTGTGCACGAAGGGCGCGTCCCAGCTCCAGGCGTCGGTGCCCGTCAGGCGCACGCCGCGCTCCAGCAGGTACATGGTGGCCTCGTAGCCCATGCCGCAGCCGGCGCTCACGTAGTCGTCATGGCCGTAGCGCGAACCGGCGCGGGTGTTGACCACCACGATCTCCAGCGGCTTGAGTTCGTGGCCGATGCGCGCCAGCTCCGCCTCCACGTCGGCGGCGGTGACGACATACCCGTCGGCGAAGTGGCGGAAGTCCAGCTTCACGCCGGGCTGGAAGCACCATTCCAGCGGCACGTCGTGGATGGCGATGGCGGGCTTCTTCCGGCCCAGCGCCTTGTCCATGGTGGAGTGGAAGTGGTAGGGCGCGTCCAGGTGCGTGCCGTTGTGGGTCGAGAGCTGCACCAGCTCCACCGCCCAGCCCTCGCCGTCGGGCAGGTCCTCCTTCTTCAGCCCGGGGAAGAAGGGCTCGATCTGCTCGAAGGTGTGCTCGTGCGTGAAGTACTGGATCTTGGGCGCGAAGGCGGGTGGATCGCTCATCACATCGTTCTCGAGGAAGATGGACAGGTCGACAAACTTGCGGGGCATGGCGCTTCTCTCTTTCGTGGGTTCGGTGTCAGGGCCGCTGCCAGCGCAGCAGCCGTTGCTCGGCCAGGGCCAGCAGCGCGTTGCTGGCGAAGCCGATCAGTCCCAGCAGCACGATGCCGGCGAACAGATCGCTGGCGCGGAAGGCCCGCGCCGCCAGCAGGATGGCCTGGCCCAGCCCGCCCTGCGAGGCGATCATCTCGCCCACCACGGCGACGATGAGGGCGATGGTCAGCGCCAGCCGCGCGCCGGCCAGGATGTCGGGCAGCGCATGCGGCAGGCCGATCTTGAAAATGAAGGCGGCGCGCGACAACTGCAGGCAGCGCGCGGCTTCCGCCAGCCGCGCGTCCACCGTCGCCAGCCCGTGCACCGTGGCCAGCAGCACCGGCCACATCGCGCCGAAGGCCACCACCGCCAGCACCATGCGCGGGCTCAGCCCGAAGATCGAGATCGCCAGCGGCAGCACGGCCGAGGCCGGCAGCGGGCGGATGAACTCCAGCATCGGCTGCAGCCAGGCGCGCGCCGCGGCCGAGGCGCCGACCAGCACGCCCAGCGCCACGCCCAGCAGCGAGGCCAGCAGCCAGCCCTGCAGCATGCGGGCGACCGTGTCGCGCGTCCATGCGGCCAGCTCGCCGTGGCCGCTGCCGGTGAAGTTGAAGCCTTCGGCCAGGCTGGCCCAGGTGGCCTGCGGCGTGGGCAGGAAGACGCGGCTGACCCAGCCGCCATTGCTGGCCACCCACCACAGCGCCACCAGCGCCGCCAGCACCAGCGCCGAGCCGAGCCAGCCGCCGCGCGCCGGGGCCTTCATGCCGCGGCCCCCATGCGCCGGGCGACGCGCTGCTGCATCCGCAGCATGCCGGCGTTGACCGCATAGCCCACCACGCCGATCCAGCCCAGCCAGGCCAGCATCAGCGCCGGGTCGAAGCTCTGCTGCGCGATCATCATGGCGTAGCCCATGCCGTGCGGGTTGGCGGCGATCTCCACCGTCACCGCCACCACCAGCGCCACCGCCACACCCAGGCGCAGCGCGACGAACAGGCGCGCCGCGATGGCCGGCAGCACGATCTTGAGCGCCCGCTCGTGCACCGAGAGGCCGAGCACGTGGCTGACTTCCAGCAGGCGCGGCTCCACCTGCCGCACCGCCGCCTGCACCAGCAGCAGCAGCGGCCAGAAGGTGGCGAAGGCGACGATCGCCAGCTCCATGCGCACGCCGAAGCCGAACATCAGCATCGCCAGCGGGATCAGCGCCACCGAGGGCACCGTGCGCAGCAGCTCGGTGGTCATGAAGCCCATGCGCGCCGCGCGCGGCGACAGGCCCAGCGCGATGCCGCCGGCCAGCGCCAGCGCGCCGCCCACCAGCAAGCCCAGCGCCGCGGTGCCGAGCGTGAAGGCCGTGGCCTGCCACAGCGAGCCGTCCACCGCGGCGCCGGCGAAGGCCTTCACCGCCGCGCTCACCGGCGCCAGCGCGTCGCTGCCCAGCGCCGCGGCGCGCCGCGCGTACAGCTCGAAGGCGAGCAGCAGCACGGCGGGCACCACCCACGGCCGCAGGCGCGCGAGGAGGCCGCGCCACCCATGCGGATTCGCGCTCGATGAACCAGGAGCCGTTCGGGCTGAGCTTGGCCTGTCCTGAGCCTGTCGAAGGATCGAAGCCTCGCGCGGCGCTTCGACAGGCTCAGCGTGAACGGTGGGTGGGGCGGAACGCGGTGCCGTATCAGGCATGGCCCTGCTCGATGAAGGCGAAGAGTTCGCGCCGCAGGCGCAGGAACTCGGGATGCTCGCGCGTGGTGAGCTGGTCGCGCGGCCGCGGGATCGTCACCTCGATCATCCTTGCCAGGCTCGGCCGGCCCGGGCCGGGGTTGGCCTGCAGCGCGATCACGCGGTCGCCCAGGTAGATGGCTTCCTCCAGGTCGTGCGTCACGAAGATCACCGTCAGGCCGTCCTCGCGCACCAGGCGCGCCAGCTCGTCCTGCAGGCCCTGGCGCGTGAGGGCGTCCAGCGCGCCGAACGGCTCGTCCATCAGCATCAGCTCGGGTCGCTGCGCCAGGCAGCGGGCGATCTGCACGCGCTGCTGCATGCCGCCCGAGAGCTGCAGCGGGAACCTGGCCGCGTGCGCGGCGAGGCCCACCTTCGCCAGCACCTCGGCCGCGCGCGCCGCGTGCTCGGCGGCCGGCACGTGCGCGGCCTCCAGCGCCAGGCGCACGTTGCCTTCCACCGTGCGCCAGGGCAGCAGCGCGCGGCCGTAGTCCTGGAACACGAAGGCGATCTCGCGCGAGGGCGCGGTCACCGGCACGCCGTGGCGCAGCACGCGCCCGCCGCTGGGCACGACCAGCGCGCTGGCGGCGCGCAGCAGCGTGGTCTTGCCGCAGCCGCTGGCGCCGACGATGCACACGAACTCGCCGCGCGCCACGTCGAAGCTGGTGGGCGAGAGGATCTCGCGCCCGCCCAGGCGGATGTTCACCGCATCGAAGCGCAGCAGCGGCGCGTCGGCGCTGCCGGAAGGCGCGGCCGCGGTCCCGGCGCGGGCCGTCACGAAGTCGGAGGCACCCATGGTCGGCCGGCGTGCTTCAGCGGGCGATCAGGCGGGCGACGTCGGGCGCGGACTTCAGCATCTCCTGGTCCTTCATCAGCCCGACCCAGTAGGCCAGTTGCCTGTCCGTCACCACCGGGCCGGGCGGTGAGATCTGCACCTTGGCCAGCACGTCCGGCGGCAGCTTGATGTACTTGCCGATGATGGCGCGCACCTTCGCGTCGTTCTTCGGCTGTTGCATGAAGGCGGCCGCCTCCACCAGCGATTCGCGGAAGGCGCGCACGGCCTGCGGGTGCTTCTCGGCCCAGTCGCGCCGCGCGGCGTGCACGATGGTCTGGTTGCCTTCGGGCAGGAAGGTCGAGTAGTAGCTGGCGACGTAGCCCGCGCCGGATTCGGTGATGCGGCTCATGAAGGGGTCGGCCGACACCACCGCGTCGACCGAGCCGCCGCGCAGCAGGTCCGCATGCTGCGGGAAGGCGGCTTCCACGAAGTTGACCTTGCGGTAGTCCACGCCCTGGTCCTTCAGCCAGGCGCGGAAGGTCACGTGCAGGAAGGCGCCCAGGCCCGGCACGCCGATCTTCTTGCCGACGCAGTCCTGCGCGGTCTTGATGCCCGAGCCGGCGCGCGCCACCAGGCCGAAGCCGGTGATGGTCTTGGAGGTGAGGCCGCCGCCGGCCACCAGCACCAGGTCGAGACCGCCGTCGACCGCCTGCAGGAACACGGAGGGCGTCGGCCCGCCGATGGTGAGCGAATCGGACTGCAGCGCCGCCGGGATGGTGGAGTTCAGCGGGATGAACTTCGGCTCCACGTCGAGCCCGCGCTTGGTGAAATAGCCCTCTTCCCTGGCCACGAAGACCGAGGCGAAGTCGGTCACCGCGGTGTAGCCGAACACGATCTTCGTCGTGCCCTGTGCGCGGGCGGGCAGGGCGGCGGCGAGCGAGGCCGCGCCGAGCGCGGTGAGGGCGGTGCGTCGTTTCATCAGGCTTGTCTCCGTGGGATGGTCTTCTTGGGGGGCGTGGCGGCGGAACGGCCGGCGCGCGGCCGCGGCAGCGCGGCGCGCAGGCCGCCGACGATGAAGTTCACCAGCAGCGCGCCGGCGGCCGGGTCGGCGGCGTGGTCCTCGCCGCCCGAGAGGCGCTCCACCCGCGTGTCGGTCAGGTGGTGCAGCAGCGCGCCGAGCGCGAACTGGTAGCCCCACGCCACCTGCCCGCGCGTGGCGTGCGGCAGGGCGCGGTGCAGCGCGTCGATGAAGGCGGTGGCCAGCGGGTCGAAGTAGCGGCGCAGCACCTGGTCGGCCTCGGGCGTCGCGTGGTACAGCTCGCGCGCCACCAGCAGCGCGTAGTACTCGCCCTCGCTGCTGGCGCGCAGGGCCAGCACCGGCGCGGTGAAGGCGTCGATGATGCGCGGCAATGTGCGCGCGTCGGCCGGGTCGATGTGCACCGCGGCCAGCGCGGCCAGGCGCTCCTCGATCGTGTGGTTCCAGTGCGCGAAGATGGCTTCGAACAGCTCGTTCTTGGGTCCGAAGTAGTAGCCCACCAGCGCCAGCGGCACGCCGGCCTCGTCGGCGATCTGGCGGATGCTCACCGCGTGGTAGCCGTGGCGGGCGAACAGCTTCTCGGCCGCCAGCAGGATGGCCTGGCGGCGGTCCGGGCGCGGCTCGGCCGAGACGGCGCGGGCGCGGCGCGCGGGGCGTGGCACGGTGGGCGGCCGGGCGTTCATGGCGCATATTGAACGTCTGTACAAAAGACTTGTACACGCGTGCAAACCCGAAGTCGCGCAGATGACGGTGCCCGGGGGAATCCGCATTGAGCGCCCTGCTGCGCCGCACTACCCTGGCGCCATGACCGCTCCTGCCTACGTCCCCCAGATCCGCCTCTTCCAGAACTGGCTGCGCGACGCGCGCGGCCTCGCCTTCGACAGCTACGACGCCCTGTGGCAGTGGTCGGTGACCGACCTCGACGCCTTCTGGCAGAGCCTGTGGGACTACGCAGGCATCCAGTCGCCCACGCCGCACACGGCGGTGCTGGCCGAGCGCCGCATGCCCGGCGCGGTGTGGTTCCCGGGCGCGCAGGTCAACTACGCGCACGAGGTGTTCAAGCACGTCGACAAGGCGCACGCGGCCGGGCTGCCCGCCGTCATCAGCGAGAACGAGCGCGGCGAGGTGCGCGAGCTGTCGTGGCCCGAGCTGAGGCGGCAGGTCGCCTCCGTCGCGCTCACGCTCAAGGGCATGGGCGTGCAGCGCGGCGACCGCGTGGCGGCCTACCTGCCCAACATCCCGGAGACGATGGTCGCCTTCCTGGCCTGCTCCAGCATCGGCGCGGTGTGGAGCGTGTGCGCGCCCGACATGGGCACCGCCGCCGTGGCCGACCGCTTCCGGCAGATCGAGCCCAAGGTGCTGGTCGCGGCCGACGGCGTGCACTACGGGCAGAAGGCCATCGACCGCAGCGCCGTGCTGCAGGAGCTGCGCGCGCAGCTGCCGACGGTGGAGAAGCTGCTGCTGCTCAAGACGCCGTATGCAGCGGCCGAGGTGCCGCACGACATCGACTGGCATGCCGCCACCGCGCGCGACGATGCCGAGGTGGCCGCTTTCCAGCCCGAGTGGCTGCCCTTCGACCACCCGGTGTGGATCGTCTACTCCAGCGGCACCACCGGCCTGCCCAAGCCCATCGTGCACGGGCAGGGCGGCATCCTGCTGTCGATGGCGGTCTCGCAACTGCACTACGACACGGGGGCGAGCTACGCACCCAACAGCCTCGGCGAGCGCTTCCACTGGTACAGCTCCACCGGCTGGGTGATGTGGAACGCGCAGCTCGCGGGGCTGGTCTCGGGCACCACCTGCGTCATCTACGACGGCCACCCTGCGCACAGCAAGGAGCAGCCCGACTGGTCGGTGCTGTGGCGCTTCGTCGCGCGCCACCGCGTCACCTTCTTCGGGGCCGGTGCGGCCTACTTCACCAACTGCATGAAGGCCGGCGTGCAGGCGCGCGAATGCGGCGAGCTGTCGCAGGTGCGCGTGCTGGGCAGCACCGGCTCGCCGCTGGC
>NZ_JBIQNC010000126.1:0-15300 GCF_044462705.1 Xenophilus sp. | reverse complement strand
GCCGCTTCAGGCCGCGGCGAAGGACGGGCCCGAACGGCCCCTGCGGCTGAGCAGCAGGCCCAGAACGACCACGCCGAAGACGGTGAAGCAGATGAAGGACCAGTTGGCGATCGACAGGCCGAGGAAGGTCCAGTCGATCTGGCTGCAGTCGCCGCTGCCGCGGAAGATCATCGGGATGGCCCGCTGCAGCGGGAAGGATTCGATCATCCCGTAGATGTCGCGCCCGCAGCTCACGAACTCCGGCGGGTGCCATTGCAGCCAGCTCTGGCGGGCCGCCGTGTAGGCGCCGCCGACGGACGCGACGAGGGCCAGCAGCCCCCAGGTCTTCTGCAGGCCGGTGCGGCCCGTGGCGCCGGCCAGGCCGGTGAAGACGGCCACCAGCACGAGCGCATAGCGCTGCACCACGCACATCGGGCAGGGTTCGAGCCCCACCACGTGCTGCAGGTACATGCCGAAGGCCAGCATCGCCACGCAGGCGGCGCAGATGAGGGCGTAGGTGCGGCGCGGCGCGCCAAAGAGGAAGTTCAAATCCCGAGTCCTTGATCGACGAACACACGTGCCCTGCGCGGGTTGGCGACCACCGTGTCGCCCTCGCGCAGGCCCAGTTCCCGGAACTGCTGCGCAGGGATCTGCGCCTCGATGATGTTCCCGGAACCCGGATTGTCAGGATTCGTTTCGACCGGCTCCAGTTCCATCCGCGCGATGGGACCGACCACGATCGCCCGGCCGATGGTCGCCACGATGCCCTGCGGCTTGCCGCCGCCGGCCGCGAAGCGGGCGATGTCGAAGTCGTGCGGGCGCACGTAGGCCAGCGCCTTGGCGCCGTCGGCATCCTGCGCGTCGGCGGAGGGGAAGCGCACGCCCTGCACTTCCACCTCGCCCTCGTGGGCGCGGCCGTGGAACAGGTTCACGTCGCCCAGGAAGCCGTAGACGAAGGGGCTGGCGGGGTGGTCCCAGACCTCCTGCGGCGAGCCCACCTGCTCGATGCGGCCGGCGTTCATCAGCACCACGCGGTCGGCCACCTCCAGCGCCTCCTCCTGGTCGTGGGTGACGAAGATGGAGGTGACGTGCAGCTCGTCGTGCAGGCGGCGCAGCCAGCGGCGCAGCTCCTTGCGCACCTTGGCGTCCAGCGCGCCGAAGGGCTCGTCCAGCAGCAGCACCTTGGGCTCCACCGCCAGCGCGCGCGCCAAGGCGATGCGCTGGCGCTGGCCGCCCGAGAGCTGGGCCGGGTAGCGCTCAGCCAGCCAGTCCAGCTGCACCAGCTTGAGCAGGTCCATCACCTTGGCCTTGATCTGCGCCTCGCTCGGGCGCTGGCCGCGCGGCTTGACGCGCAGCCCGAAGGCCACGTTGTCGAACACGCTCATGTGGCGGAACAGCGCGTAGTGCTGGAACACGAAGCCCACCTGCCGCTCGCGCACGTGCACGTCGGTGGTGTCCTCGCCGCTGAACAGGATGCTGCCGCTGTCGGCCGTCTCCAGCCCCGCGATGATGCGCAGCAGCGTGGTCTTGCCGCAGCCCGAGGGGCCCAACAGGGCGAACAGCTCGCCCGAATCGATGTTCAGGCTGACGTCGCGCAGCGCGTGGAAGTCGCCGAAGCGCTTGCTGACGTTGCGGATCTCGATGCTCATGCGCTTGCTCCCGATGCCGGTTGCGGCCGCTCGGGCGGCAGCTCGGCGATGGCTTTCATTTCACGTTCGTGGCGCCATTCGGCGACCGTCTTGATGACCAGCGTGACCAGCGCCAGGATGGCCAGCAGCGAGGCCACGGCGAAGGCGGCGACCGACTGGTACTCGTTGTAGAGCACCTCCACGTGCAGCGGCATGGTGTTGGTCTGGCCGCGGATGTGGCCCGACACCACCGACACCGCGCCGAACTCGCCCATCGCCCGCGCGTTGCACAGGATGACGCCGTACAGCAGGCCCCACTTGATGTTGGGCAGCGTCACGTGCCGGAAGGTCTGCCAGCCGGTGGCGCCCAGCACGATGGCGGCCTGCTCCTCGTCGGTGCCCTGCGCCTGCATCAGCGGGATCAGCTCGCGCGCGATGAAGGGGAAGGTCACGAACACGGTGGCCAGCACGATGCCGGGCACGGCGAAGATGATCTTGATATCGTGCGCCGCCAGCCACGGGCCCAGCCAACCCTGCGCGCCGAAGACCAGCACGTAGATCAGGCCCGCCACCACCGGCGACACGGCGAAGGGCAGGTCGACCAGCGTGGTGAGGAAGGCCTTGCCCTTGAACTCGAACTTGGCGATGGCCCATGCCGCGGCGACGCCGAACACCAGGTTCAGCGGCACCGAGATGGCGGCGGTGATCAGCGTCAGGCGGATCGCGCTCCAGGCGTCGGGCTCCTTCAGCGCCTCTAAGTAGGCGTCCCAGCCCTTGCGCAGCGCCTCCGTCGCCACCGCGGCCAGCGGCAGCACCAGGAAGAAGAACATGAACAGCAGCGCCGCGCCGATCAGCGCCCAGCGCACGGCGGCCGACTCGGTGGTGCCGGCCTGAGCCCTGCCCAGGTTGGCGCGCATTCCCGTGCCTCCGCTCATGCCGACGCCCCCCGCTTGCGCTGCCAGCTCTGCAGCGCGTTGATGACCAGCAGCATCAGGAAGGAGAACACCAGCATCACCAGCGCCACCGCGGTGGCACCCTGGTAGTCGTACTGCTCCAGCTTGCCGATGATGACCAGCGGCGTGATCTCCGAGACCATGGGCATGTTGCCGGCGATGAAGATGACCGAGCCGTACTCGCCGATGGCGCGCGCGAAGGCCATCGCGAAGCCGGTGAGCAGCGCCGGCATGATGGACGGCAGGATCACCAGCCGGAAGGTCTGCCAGCGCGTGGCGCCCAGCGAGGTGGCGGCCTCCTCCAGCTCCTTCTCGGTGTCTTCCAGCACCGGCTGCACGGTGCGCACCACGAAGGGCAGCCCGATGAAGATCAGCGCCACCACCACGCCGGCGGGCGTGAAGGCCAGCTTGATGCCCATCGGCTCCAGGTACTGGCCGATCCAGCCGTTGCCGGCCAGCAGCGCCGTCAGCGAGATGCCGGCCACGGCGGTGGGCAGCGCGAAGGGCAGGTCCACCAGCGCGTCGACGATCTTCTTGCCGGGGAACTTGTAGCGCACCAGCACCCAGGCCACCAGCAGGCCGAAAAACAGGTTGGCCAGCGCCGCCAGGAAGGAGGCGCCGAAGGTCAGGCGGTACGAGGCCAGCACGCGCGGCGCCGTCACCGCCTCCCAGAACTGCTCCCAGCTCATGGTGAAGGTCTTGAAGACCAGCGTGGTGAGCGGGATGAGGACGATCAGGCACAGGTACAGCAGCGTGTACCCGAGCGTGAGATGGAAGCCCGGCAGCACCCGCTTGGCGCCGCCGGAGCGGGAACGTGAAACCGGCGCTGCCGCGGACGGCAGCGCCGGCGAGGCGGCACTGGTCATCGGGTTACTTGGCGCCGGGCGTGTAGATCTTGTCGAACTGGGCGCCGTCGTTGAAGTGCACCTTCTGCGCTTCGCTCAGGCTGCCGAACAGCTCCTGCACGGTGAACAGCTGCAGCGGCTTGAAGGTGTCGGCGTGCTTCTTCAGCACCGTCGGCGAGCGCGGGCGCAGCGCATGCTTGGCGGCGATCTCCTGCGCTTCTTCCGAGTAGAGGTAGTCGAGGTAGGCCTTGGCCAGCTCGCCCGTGCCCTTCTTGGCGGTGGTGCGTTCGACCACAGCCACCGGGTTCTCGGCCAGGATGCTGATGCTCGGGTACACGGCGTCGACCTTGCCGGCGCCGAAGTCGCGGTCGATGGAGACCACTTCCGACTCGAAGGTGATCAGCGCATCGCCGATGTTGCGCTGCAGGAAGGCGGTGGTCGCGTCGCGGCCGCCGCGCGCCAGCACCGGCACGTTCTTGAACAGCTTGCCCACGAACTCGGCGGCCTGCGCGTCGGTGCCGCCCTTCTTCTTCACGTAGCCCCAGGCGGCCAGGTAGGCGTAGCGGCCGTTGCCGCCGGTCTTGGGGTTGACGATCACGACCTGCGTGCCGGGCTTGACCAGGTCGTCCCAGTCCTTGATGCCCTTGGGGTTGCCCTTGCGCACCAGGATCAGCATGGTCGAGGTGGTGGGCGCCGCGTTGTCGGGGAAGCGCTTGGCCCAGTCCTTGGCCACCACGCCCTTGTCCGCCAGGAACTCGATGTCGGTGGTGGTGTTCATCGTCACCACGTCGGCGTCCAGGCCGTCGGCCACGGCGCGCGCCTGGGCGCTGGAGCCGGCGTGCGACTGGTCGACCTTCACGTCCTTGCCCGTGGTCTTCTTGTAGTGGGCGACGAAGGCGGTGTTGTAGTCCTTGTAGAACTCGCGCGCCACGTCATAGGAGACGTTGAGCAGCTGGCTGGCCTGCGCGAAGGCGTTGCCGGCCAGGGCCGAGGAAGCCACGGCCAGCGCGGCGGCGATGTTCTTGATCTTCGAAGTCATAGGGTTGCCAGGTTGTCAAAGGTCTCGCGCCGCACGCTCGGGCGCACGGGCGCATCCGTCAGCGATCCGAGCAGGGCCAGGCCCAGGGGCCAGTCGCCGTGCCCGGATTCGACGTTGATATGGCCCGCATTCTGCATGCGGACGAATTCGCTGCCCCAGGAACGGGCATAGGCGCCGGCGCGGCGCACCGGGCAGAAGGGGTCGTTGCTGCTGGCCACGACGATGCTGCGGTACGGCAGCGGCGTGCTGGGCACCGGCGCGAAGTCGTGCAGCACGGCGCGGCGCTCCGGGTCGGCCGGCGCCACCAGCAGCGCCCCGGCCACGCGCGCGGCCGCGGCCGGGCCCAGGTGCACGGTCGTGATGCAGCCCAGGCTGTGGGCGGCGATCACCACCGGGCCGGGCTGGGCCAGGACGAGCTTTTCCAGCGCGCCGACCCAGGGCCCGCGGTGCGGCGCGTCCCAGTCGTCCTGCACCACGCGCACCGCGCCCTGCATGCGCTCGGCCCACAGGCTCTGCCAGTGGCCGGGCCCGGAGTCGCGCCAGCCGGGGACGATGACGAGGGTGGGCTGCACGCCGGGGCCGCCCTGCTTACTTGTTGGGCTGCGGCGTGATGCGCAGGTAGGGGCGCACCGCGTTCCAGCCCTTGGGGAAGCGCGTCTTCAGCTCTTCCGGGTCCTGGATGCTCGGCACGATGACCACGTCGTCGCCGTCCTGCCAGTTCACCGGCGTGGCGACCTTGTGGCTGTCGGTGAGCTGCAGCGAGTCGATCACGCGCAGGATCTCGTCGAAGTTGCGCCCCGTGCTCGCCGGGTAGGTGATGGTGGCGCGGATCACGTGCTTCGGATCGATGATGAACACGCTGCGCACCGTGGCCGTGGTAGAGGCGTTGGGGTGGATCAGGTCGTACAACTCCGACACCTTGCGGTCGGCGTCGGCCAGGATCGGGAAGTCGACCGTCGTGTTCTGCGTCTCGTTGATGTCGCCGATCCACTTCTGGTGGCTGTCCACCGGGTCGACGCTGATGGCGATGGTCTTGACGCCGCGCTTGGCGAACTCGCCGCCCAGCGCCGCCGTCTTGCCCAGTTCGGTGGTGCACACCGGCGTGAAGTCGGCCGGGTGGGAGAACAGCACCACCCACGAGTCGCCCGCCCATTCGTGGAAGCGGATCGGACCCTTGGAGGAGTCCTGGGTGAAGTCGGGGGCGGTGTCGCCCAGTCGCAGCGTGGCCATGGCGGTCCTTTCAGCAATCGGAAACGGGATTGTCGGAAGCCCGCCACGGATAACAAACGAATATCTTCTTGTTTGAATATACCGGCCGGGGAATAAGCCGAATGGCTGCAGCCTCAGCCGCAACTGCCCATGTAGCCGCACTGCGTGCAGTAGTCGCAGCCGTCCTTGCGGATCATGGCGTGCGCGCCGCACTCGACGCATTTCTTGCCCGCCATGACGCCCGGCATCGGGACAGCGGCCGGGGCCGCCGCGGCCGGCGCCGGGGCGGCGGGCAGTTCGTCCGGCTCGAACAGCGAGCCCTGCGCGGACTGCTGCCGGCGCGCGATCAGGTTCTGGACGGCATAGGCGATGGCCGCCACCTCGCTGTCGTGCCAGCGCGGCACCTGGCCGCCGTCGGCCTTCTCGTAGGTGCCCAGACGCACCGGGCCGCGGTCCCAGGTGACCTTGCGCATGTCCGACAGGGCGCGGTCCAGGAAGCCGCCGCGCGCCGCCAGCGACAGCATGCGCATGGTGGCGGTGATCCACTGCTGCGACTCGCCGCTCTGCCCCACCGGCATGAAGAACTCGATGGCGCGCTCCATGTGGCGCCCGTCCTCGGTGACGATGGGCAGGAAGGACACCACCAGGTACAGCCGCTGCTGCCCTTCCTGCGTCCAGTACTCGACCTTCTCGGCCACCGCGTTCAGCGCGCCGCTGGGCCGGCTCTCGATGACGGTGCGCATGGGATCGACCGGCACCGGCGGGGCCGCGGGCGGCGGCGCCTCCTTCGCGGCCGGCGCCGTGGTTTCCAGCACCGCGCCGAGGATGCTGTTCGGGCGGTAGGTGGCCAGGCCCTTCAGCCCCGCCTCCCAGGCCGCGCGGTACAGGGTCTTGAAGTCCTCGTAGGGGTAGTCCTCGGGGATGTTGACCGTCTTGGAGATGGAGGTGTCCACGAAGGGCTGCACCGCCTGCATCATGGCCACGTGGTCGGCGGCGCTCATCTGCAGCGCATTCACGAAGTAGTCGGGCAGCGCGCCGTCGGTCGTCGCATCGGCGTCGACCAGCGCGCGGTACAGGCGGAAGGCGTGGTCCTCCACTGTGTAGCTGCTGCGGCTGCCGTCGGCCTCGCGCTTGTTGCGCGTGTAGCCCCAGCTGAACGCGGGCTCGATGCCGTTGCTGGCGTTGTCGGCGAAGGCCAGGCTGACGGTGCCGGTCGGCGCGATCGACAGCAGGTGGCTGTTGCGGATGCCGTGCTGGCGGATGGCGGCCTTGAGTTCCGCCGGCAGCCGGCTGGCGAAGGTGCCTTCGGCCAGGTAGCCCTCGGCCTGGAACTTCGGGAAGGCGCCCTTCTCCCGCGCCAGCTCGACCGAGGCGGCATAGGCGGCATCGCGCAGGGTGCGCGCGATGCGCGCTGCCATGTCACGGCCCTCCTGGCGGTCGTAGCGCAGCCGCAGCATGGTCAGGGCGTTGCCCAGGCCGGTGAAGCCCACGCCGATGCGGCGCTTGGCCGCGCTTTCCTCGCGCTGCTGGGGCAGCGGCCAGAAGGTCAGGTCCAGCACGTTGTCCAGCGCCCGCACCTGGGTGGCGACCACCTGCGCGAAGGCGTCGAAGTCGAAGGCCGGCTCGCCGCCCTCGCCGAAGGGGTGGCGCACAAAGTTCGTCAGGATGACCGGGCCGAGGTCGCAGCAGCCGTAGGGGGGCAGCGGCTGTTCGCCGCAGGGGTTGGTCGCCTCGATGCGCTCGCAGTAGCTGAGGTTGTTGTCCCTGCCGATCTGGTCCAGGAACAGGATGCCCGGCTCGGCGAAGTCGTAGGCTGACTTCATGATCGTGTCCCACAGCTCGCGCGCCGGCAGCCTGCGGTACACCCACTGGCCGTCGGCGCGCTGGTAGGCGCCCTTCGCCATCAGCTTGGGGCCGGGCGCGGCCTTGTGCGCCAGTTCCCAGTCGGCGCCGTCGATCACCGCCTGCATGAAGGCGTCGGATACGCCGACCGAGACGTTGAAGTTGTTCCAGCGTCCCGGCGTGCGCTTGGCGGTGATGAACTCCAGCACGTCCGGGTGGTCGATGCGCAGCACCCCCATCTGCGCGCCGCGCCGGCTGCCCGCGCTCTCGACCGTGGAACAGGACTGGTCGAACACGTTCATGTAGCTGCACGGGCCGCTGGCGATGGAGTGCGTGCCCTTGACGTCGGCGCCCTTGGGGCGGATGCGGCTGAAGTCGTAGCCCACGCCGCCGCCGCGGCGCATGGTCTCGGCGGCCTCGCGCAGCGCCTCGTAGATGCCGGGGTAGCCGTCCGCGTCGCGGCCCTGGATCGCGTCGCCTACCGGCTGCACGAAGCAGTTGATCAGCGTGGCCTGGATGTCGGTGCCGGCGGCGCTCATGATGCGGCCGGCGCCGATGGCGCCCGCGCGCAGGTTGTCCAGGAAGCGGCGCTCCCACTCGGCGCGCGGCGCCGGCTGCTCCACCGAGGCCAGGGCGCGGGCCACGCGTGCATAGAGCTGGTCGGCCGAGGTCTCGCCGGCCTTGAGGTACTTCTCGGCCAGCACGTCCTGGCTGATGGGCTGGGTGGCGAGCCGGACGGGGCCCGGCAGTTGATCTCTTTTCATGCAGTGGACTCCAGGGCGGCCGCGTCGGTGCGGACGCCGACCCGGCATTGTCCGCCTCCCGGCCGGGCCCACGACGCCGGCGCGGGCATCGGGTGCGTCACGAGACGCTACCGCCCCGCCCCGGCGCGGGCCTTGCCGCGGGTCAAGATGCCGGCAACGCGCAGCCGGCGCCGCGCTCGTGCGGGTCGCGCAGCGGATCGTCCTCCGCCAGGTGTTCGGACAGGAAGTCCAGCAGCGCCCGCACCGCCGGCACCCGCGCGCGGCGCGGCGGGAACATCGCATGCACGATGCCGCCCACCGGCGCCCAGCCCGGCAGCGCCTGCACCAGCCGGCCCTCGCGCAGGTCGTCGCGGCACAGGTAGTCGGGCAGCATGCCCGCGCCGACGCCGGCCAGCACCGCGTAGCGCAGCGTCGCCAGGTCGCCGGCCATGTAGCGCGGCGCCTGGACGTAGTGGAAGGTGGCGCCGCCGGGGCCGTGCAGCGTCATGCCCGCGCGGCCGTCGGCGGCCGTCATGGCCACGCTGTCCAGCCGTGCGAGGTCTTCCGGCCGCGCCGGCGGCCCGCTGCGGGCCAGCAGTTCGGGGGCGGCCAGCAGCAGGGCGCGGCTGTGCCCGAACACGCGCGCGGCCAGGCTGGCGCTGTTCTCGACCTGCGCGCGCACCCGCAGTGCCATGTCCATGCCCTCCTCGACCGGGTCCACCGGCCGGTTGACCACCAGCATCTCCACCCGCACCTGCGGATGGCGCCGCATGAAGCGCGGCAGCAGCACGCCGAGGCTGCTCTGCGCCAGCGTCACGGGGCAGCTCAGGCGCACCGTGCCGCGGGGCTCCTTCTGCTCGCGGGCCACGGCCTCCACCGCGGCGCCGGCCGCCTCGCGCACGTCCACGCAGTGGCGCAGGAAGGTTTCTCCCGCCGGCGTGAGCGACAGGCGCCGCGTGCTGCGTTGCAGCAGCTGCACGCCCAGCGAGGCCTCCAGCTCCGCCACCCGGCGCGACAGGCGCGACTTGGGGACGCCCAGCGCCCGGCTAGCGGCGCTGAAGCCGCCGCGCTCGGCCACCTCCGCGAAGAAAAGCATGTCGTTGAGGTCCTGCATGGTGCTCATTGTCCTGAATTCGGAACAAGTCGTCGCGTTTTCGGCGGCTTATCGAGAGATTGATCCATCCATAGACTATCCCCATCGCCGCCGCTTCCCGCTCCTGCGGCAGCCCCCCACCGAGGATTCCGACATGAAACTGCTCCACATCGATTCCAGCGTCCTGGGCGCCAACTCCGCCTCCCGCCAGCTCACGGCCGGCATCGTGGCCCAGTGGCAGGCCGCCCATCCCGGCACCAGCGTCGACTACCTCGACCTGGCCGCGGATGCGCCGAACCACTTCGGCCCCGACGCGCTGGGCATCAAGGTCGGCCAGCCGGCCGAGCCCACCGAGGCGCAGAAGCGCGAGAACGAGGTCTCCGAGCGGCTGATCAGCCAGTTCCTCGCGGCGGACGTGATCGTGGTCGGCGCCCCGCTCTACAACTTCTCGATTCCCACCCAGCTCAAGGCCTGGATCGACCGGCTGGCGCAGGCGGGCCGCACCTTCAAATACACCGACAAGGGCGCGGTCGGCCTGGCCGGCGGCAAGACGGTGATCGTCGCCTCCACCCGCGGCGGCCTGTACTCGACCACCGAGGCCGGCCAGGCGGCCGAGCACCAGGAGAGCTACCTGAAGGTGATCTTCGGCTTCTTCGGCATCACCGACGTGCGCTTCGTGCGCGCCGAGGGGCTGGCGATGGGTGATGAGGCGCGCAAGGCGGCCTTCGACGGCACGCGCGCGCAGATCGCGGCGGCCACGCGCGAGGGTGCGGCGAACCAGGACCGGGCGGCGCTGGTGGCCTGAGGGGCCGGCTCGGCGCCCTCTTCCGGGTCTTCCTTCCGGGCTTTCACGGAAGCGCGTTCAACCACCTCCACCGTTCACGCTGAGCTTGTCGAAGCGCGGCGCGAGGCTTCGACAGGCTCAGCCCGAACGGTGGGTGTTGATCAGACGCATATCTGCATCAACCGGCCGGGCGCACGCGCGCCTGCGCTCGCGCGTGCCGCGCCAACGTCTGCTCCGCCCGCTTGAGCACGGGCGCATCGACCATGCGCCCGTCCACCACGCACACGCCGCCGCCCGCCTCGCGCAGCGCCTGCTGCACGCGCCGCGCCTGTGCGACGGCCGCCTCGTCCGGATCGAACACGCCATGCAGCACCGGCACCTGCGCCGGGTGGATGCACAGCTTGCCGCCGAAGCCCATGCGCCGGGCGCGTTCGGCGTCGGCGGCCATGCGGGCGGCGTCGCGTGTGTCCACCGTCACGCCGTCCACCGGCGCCTGCAGCCCGGCGCGGCGCGAGGCCAGCACTAGCGCCATGCGCACGGGCAGCAATTCCTCTTCGTTCTCGCCGCAGTCGATGCCGGCGTCCACCTGGAAGTCCAGGTGGCCGAACACCAGCCGCGCCACCTGCGGCGCGGCGGCCAGGGCGTCCAGCGCATCGAGCCCGGCCACGCTTTCCACCAGCGGCAGCAAGGCAGCCCGCGCGCCGGCGGCCTGCGCCACCGCGTGCAGCGCCGGCGCCCGCTCGGCCTTCGGCACGACCACGCCGGCGATGCCCTGCGCCACCAGCGGGCCGAGTGCCTGCAGGTCGTCCGCATGCCAGGGCGTGCCCTCGGCATTGATCCGCACCAGCACGCGCGCTCGCCCGGCCGCCGCCAGCGCGCCCACCGCCTCGGCCAGCGCCGTGCGGGCCGCGGCCTTGTCGGCCGGCGCCACCGCGTCCTCCCAGTCGGCGATCACCATGTCGGCGCCGCCGGCCAGCGCCTTGGCCAGGCGCTCCGGCCGGTTGGCGGGCGCGAAGAGGAAGGAAGCGGCGTGCTGCGGCAGCTCGGGCAGGTTCATGGCGAAAGCGGGGGCGTGTTCAGGCGTAGACCGAGATCTCGACCAGGTTGCGGTCGGGGTCGCGCACGTAGACCGAGCGGATCGGGCCGCGCGCGCCGGTGCGCTGCACCGGGCCGCACTCGACGGGCACGCCGTGCGCCGCCAGGCGCTGCTGCACCTGCTCCAGCGGCACGGCGGCGATGAGGCACAGGTCCAGCGCGCCGGGCGTGGGATGCAGCGCCTTAGGCTCGAACTCGCGGCCCTTGACGTGCAGGTTGATCTTCTGCGCGCCGAAGACGAAGGCCTTGCGGCCCTCGCCGAAGGTCTGCAGCTGCATGCCCAGCACGGTGGCGTAGAAGTGCACGCAGGCCGCCTCGTCGGCGGTGGTGAGCACGAGGTGGTCCAGCCGGTCGATCATCGAAGTCTCCTTGCAGCACCGCCACCGTAGCCGCATTCACTCCGCGGTGACGCCGGCCGCCTTGATGACCTTGTCCCAGCGCGCCACCTCGGCCTCCAGGTGCTTGCGCAGGCCCTCGGGCGTGGCCTTGTCGGGCGTGGCCAGCTCCGAACTCAACTCGGCGATGCGCTGCTTCACGGTGGCGTCCTGCAGCGCGGCGTTCAGCGCCTTGTTGAGCGCAGCCAGCGCCTCCTGCGGCGTGCCCCTGGGCGTGTACATGCCGTGCCACACCTTCACGTCGAAGCCCTTGAAGCCCTGCTCGTCCAGCGTCGGGATCTGCGGCAGCGTGGGCTGGCGCTTCAGCGTGGTGACGCCGAAGACCTTGGCGCGCTTGCCGTCCTGGATGACGGGCACGGTCTGCGTGGTCTGGTCGCACAGCAGGTCCACCTGCCCGCCCATCAGGTCGTTCATGGCCGGGCCGGCGCCCTTGTAGGGCACGGTGGTCAGCTTCACGCCCGCCTGGTGCATGAACAGCATGCCGCACAGCTGCGACACCGCGCCGGTGCCGGCGTTGGCCAGCGAGACCTTGTCCTGGTTCTTCTTCACGTAGTCCAGCAGCTCGGGGAAGGTGCTGGCCGGGAAGTCCTTGCGCGAGAGCAGCGTCATCGGCACGTCCAGCACCTGGCCGATGTACTCGAAGTCCTTCAGCGGGTCGTAGGGCAGCTTCCTGTAGAGCGCCGGCGCGGTCGCCATGCCCATGTGGTGGATCAGGATGGTGTGGCCGTCGGCCCTGGCGCGGGCCACGCGCGCCGGCGCGATGGTGCCGCCGGCACCCACGGTGTTCTCCACCACCACGATCTGGCCGAGCGACCTGCCCATCGGCACGGCCAGCAGGCGCGCCACCACGTCGGTGGGGCCGCCGGCCGAGTACGGCACCACCAGCGTCACCGGCTTGTCGGGCCAGCCGGCCGCCTGCGCGGCGCCGCCGGCGCCCAGGGCCAGCGCGAAGGCCGCTGCACAGCGCAAGCGGGAAGCGAGGCGCGATCGGAAATGGAAAGTCACGGGGGTCTCCTTGAAGGTAGTGGGCGCTCGAACGCCTCTGGTTGGACACACGACGGCCCCGCGGACGGCGTCCGCGCCCAGGCTGCCGGATGGGAAAAACGGGCCGGCCCGTCAGGCCAGCAGCCGCTGCACGCGCGGCCACTGCGCGACGCGCCACAGGCGGTCCACCGCCTGGGCCACGCGCGCGGCGGGCAGGCCGGGGCTGCCATAGGCCGCCAGGCGCAGCGCCTTGGCGGTGATCTCCTCACGCGTGAGGGTGTTGCCGGGGTCGCCCTTGGGCTCCTCGACGCGGCCCTGCAGCGTGCGGCCGTCGGTGGCCAGCACCGTCACCTTGCCGATCCAGCGCTGCGGGTAGGCGGCGTCCACCTCGGCGTCGAGCACCATGCGCACCTTCTCGCGCAGCGCCACCGTCTCGGGCGCGAGGTACTGCGCGTCGAACTCGGTCAGCCCGGCATGGCCGAAGCGCGCGGCCAGGCCGAGCACGGTGCCCATCGAGAACTTGCTCTGGTGCACGGTGACGGGCGAGACCACCGGGCCCAGCACGTCGATGGCGCCCTGGTGCACGTGGCAGGTCACCTGCGCGATGTCGCCAGGCTGCAGGCCGTGCGCCTGCATCACCTGCAGCAGCGCGTCGGCGGCCGGATGCGTGTGGCGGCACGAGGCGTGCCACTTGAAGGAGGTCTCGGCGGTGGCCCAGCGTGTGCCGAGGCCGTCGGTCAGCTTCGCGGGATCGGCGTCGCTGGACATGCCCGCCGCCAGGCCCTGCGGGCCGGTGAAGATGTCCTGCGCGCCGGTGAAGCCGTCCTGCGCCAGGCAGGCCGCCATCAGCCCGGCGGCGGCCGCGTGCGCGGTGTGCAGCTGCTTGCTGTCGGCGCCGGTGCGCAAAAACTCCCACAGCCCCGCCGACTGCGTGCCGGCCGAGCCGAAGGCGTGCTGCATCTGCGCGGGCGTCAACTCCAGCAGGCGCCCCACCGCGGCCGCGGCGGCCAGCGTGCCGGCGGTGGCCGTGGTGTGGAAGACCTTGTAGTGGCTGCGGCCCAGGAACTCGCCGACGCGGATGCCCACCTCGTAGCCGGCCACGCAGGCGGCCATCAGCTGCTCGCCGCTGGCGCCGATGCGCTGCGCCACCGCCACCGCGGGCGGGAACACCACCGCCGCCGGGTGGAAGACCGAGCCGTTGTGCACGTCGTCCTGCTCGGCCACGTGCGAGGCCGCCGCATTCGCCAGCGCGGCCATCATGGGCGAGGTGGCGGCGTCCTGGCCGATCACCTCGCTCGGCCCGTCGGCCGACCCCTGCGGTCCCTGAGATATCGCGAAGCGCGCGATGCTGCGCACCGGCCGCGCCTCCTGCCCGGCCAGCACCGAGCCGAACCAGTCCACCCACAGGTCTTCGGCGCGGCGCTGCACGGGCGCGGGCACGTCCTGCCAGCGCAGCGTGGCGGCGAACTGCGCCAGGGGATGGACGGCGGCGTGGCTTTCCTGCTTCATGAGGCCTGCTCCGGTGATTCGTCGTTCTGCAGGGCGGCGATGCGCTCGGCCGTCCAGCCCAGCTCGGCCAGGATGGCGGCGGTGTGCTCGCCGACGGTGGGCACCGGGTCCATGCGGTAGTCGAAGGCGCTGCTCACGCCGGGCGGCAGCAGCGCGGGCACCTCGCCGGCCGGCGTGCCGACACTGCGCCAGCGATCGCGGGCCTTCAGCTGCGGGTGCGCCCACAGGTCGGCCATGTCGCTGACGCGGGCGTTGGCGATGCCCGTCTCGTCCAGGCGGCGCACCACCTCCTCGGCGCTGAGGGTGCCGAAGATGCCGAGGATCACGGCTTGCAGCGCCTCGCGGTGCTCGTTGCGCTTCGCGTTGCTGTCGAAGCGCGGGTCGGCGGCCAGCGCGGCGTCGCGCAGCACGCCTTCGCAGAAGGCCTTCCACTCGCGCTCGTTCTGCAGGCCCAGCATCACCGTACCGCTTTCACCCACGTCCTTGCCGGTGGCGAAGGGGCCGTAGGGGTAGATGCTGGCGTGCGAGGCGCCGGTGCGCGGCGGCGGCGGCGCGCCGTCGAAGGCGTAGTACATCGGGTAGCCCATCCACTCGCCCATCGCTTCCAGCATCGACACGTCGACGTGGCTGCCCTCACCGGTGCGGCCACGCAGCAGCAGGGCCGACAGGACGCTGGTGTAGGCGTACATGCCGGCGGCGATGTCGGCCACGGAGATGCCCGACTTGGCTGGCGTCTCGGGCGTGCCGGTGACGGACAGGAAGCCCGCCTCGCTCTGGATCAGCAGGTCGTAGGCCTTCTTGTCGCGGTAGGGGCCGTCGGCGCCGTAGCCGCTGATGTCGCAGACCACCAGGCGCGGGAAGCGCTCACGCAGCGCCTCATAGCCCAGGCCCATGCGCGCCGCCGCGCCCGGCGCCAGGTTCTGCACCAGCACGTCGGCGCGGCCGAGCAGCTCGATCAGCGCGGCCTGCGCCTCGGGCCGCTTCAGGTCCAGCGCCAGGCTTTCCTTGTTGCGGTTGAGCCAGGTGAAGTGCGAGGACTGGCCGCGCACGCGCTGGTCGTAGCCGCGCGCGAAGTCGCCGCTGCCGGGGCGCTCGACCTTGACGACGCGCGCGCCCAGGTCGGCGAGCTGGCGCGTGCAGAAGGGCGCGGCCACCGCGTGTTCGAGCGAGACGACGGTGATGCCGTCCAGCGGACGGGGGCG
>NZ_JBIQNC010000125.1:0-15431 GCF_044462705.1 Xenophilus sp. | reverse complement strand
GAAAAGCGCCCCTCATCCGCCCCTTCGGGGCACCTTCTCCCCGCAGGCGGGGAGAAGGGAGTCAAGAGCAAGAGCGCCCCTCATCCGCCCCTGCGGGGAGAAGGTGGCGCGAAGCGCCGGATGAGGGGCGCTTTTCAGTCCAGTTGCGCCTTCACCGCCTCGAGGAACTCGGGGTCGAGCTTGCTGCCCATCCTTTCGGTGCGGGCGACGATGCGGCCGTCCTTGTCCAGCAGGATCAGCGCGCTGGTGTGGTTGAATTCGCCGTCGGAGAGCTGGCGGTACTGGATGTCGAGGACGCCGGCGACGCTGCGCACGTCGGCGGGCTTCGGCGTGGCCAGGGTCCAGCGGCCGTCCACCTTACGTTCCTTCACCACGGCCATCAGCGCGGCGGGATCGTCGCGGGCGGGGTCCATGCTGATCAGCAGGATGCCGAGCTTCGCGCGCTGCGCCGGCGTGAGTGAGCGGTCGACGGCCTTGCCGCTTTCGACGATCAGCGGACAGATGTAGCGGCAGGACGTGTAGAACATGCCGACGATCTGCGGCTGGCCGCGGCGGGTGCGCCAGTCGAAGGTCTTGCCGTGCTGGTCGGTGAGGGAGATGGGGAGTTGGTAGATGGAGTCGGTGGGGAGCCGACCATGGGTCGGCTCTACGGGGGTTGCGGCTGCCGCCGCTCCCACAAGAAACATGGCAAGGAAGAGGGAAAAGACAGCGCGGGTCATTGCGTGCTCCGGGCACAGCGGAAGCCGAGGTTGGCGGTGGTGCTCTTCGCGGTAAGCGAGGAAAGCATGGCCACGCGCATCAGCACCGCGTAGTTGTCGCGGTCGTCCATGGACAGGGCGCCCGCGCCGCAGAATTTCGCCTTGTCCGGATCGCCCTGCTTGCGGGCGTCCTCGGCGATCATCAGCGAGGAAAAATCATCGGTCCATTCCCAGACCAGGCCGTGCAGGTCCTGCACGCCGTAAGCGTTGGGCGTTTGCAACCCGGCGCGCGGCAACGGCCCGGTGGACGGGCGCGAGTACCAGCCAAGGATGCGTTCGCGCCACGCCGGGTCCTTGCGCGCGTCGGTGCGAGTCTCGTCGGCGGCGGCGGCGTATTCCCATTCGCTCCAGGTCGGCAGCCGCGCACCCTGCGCCTCGCAGTAGGCCGAGGCGGCGAACCAGCTCACGTTGACCACCGGCTGCTTCGCCTGGGCGTCGTCCTTCAGCGCCACCGGGCCGGCCCAGTGCTGCAGGTAGCGTTCGTCCGCCAGCACGCGGGCCACCTTGTCGCGCCGCCACTCGGGGTGGGCCTGCACGAACGCGAGGAATTGCGCGTTGGTCACCGGCGCCTTCTGCAGCTCGAACGGCGCCACCTTCACCGTCGGCGTGTCCTCGTACTTCAGCGCCGACTTGAAGTTGCCGCCGGGCAGGCTGACGAAGCCGCTGCCCGCCGCCGCGAGTGCGGCGACGGGCAGGAGGGCGAGAAGGAGGGTGATCCTCTTCATGGACCGTCAGTGGACCGCCTCGCCCGTGCCCAGCGCCGGGCCCTGGCGCGCGGCGGCCGCCTCTTCCTTGGTGATTTGGCCGCCCGGGTTGCCCCAGCTGTTGAGGACGTAGGTCGAGATGTTCGCGACCTCGTCGTCGGTGAGCTGCGACATCGGTGGCATCACCGAGTTGTACTCCTTGCCGTTGACCACGACCGGGCCGGTCAGGCCGTGCAGGATGACCGCGGGAATCCGCTTGGGATCGGCGGCGATCCAGTCCGAGCCGGCCAGCGGCGGGAACACGCCCTCGAGGCCCTGGCCATTGGCCTGGTGGCAGGTCGAGCAGGTGCCCGCGAACAGCGCCTCGCCGGCCTTGATCTGGTCCTCCACCGTCAGCGTGCCGGTCTGCGCGGCCTCGGCGGCCTTGCCGACCGCGGCGAGGTTGGGCGCGGCCTGGTCGCCGATGTACATGGCGTCGACTTCCTTGCCCGAGTAGATGTCGGGGCGTTCGGGGCCCTCGGCCTTCAGGATCGCCAGCGCGCCCTTGTTGAACGCGCGGAAGATCGAGTGGTCGACCAGCACGTAGCTGCCCGGCACTTCGACGTGGAAGTCCATGATCGCGGCGCCGCCCGCGGGGATCAGCGTGGTCTGCACGTTCTCGTTGTAGCGGGTGCCGCCCTCGAACCAGACCTTGTCGAAGATCTCGCCGATCACGTGGAAGCTCGACACCAGGTTCGGGCCGCCGTTGCCGACGTACAGGCGCACGCTCTCGCCGGTGTTGGCCTTGAGCGCATTGTCGCCGGTGAGGGCGCCTTCCTTGCCGTTGAACAGGACGTAGGTGGGGTTCTCGTCCACGCCCTTCTGCATGTCGAATTCCTGGTGGCCCTTCTCGCGGTACTTGCCCGTGGTGTAGAAGTCGCCCTGCATCACGTAGTACTCGCGGTCGACCGGCGGCATGCCACCCGGCGGCTCGACCAGGATCAGGCCGTACATCCCGTTGGCGATGTGCATGCCCACCGGCGCGGTGGCGCAGTGGTAGACGTACAGGCCGGCGTTGAGCGCCTTGAAGGTGAAGCGGCTGACGTGGCCGGGCGCGGTGAAGGTCGACGAGGCGCCGCCACCGGGGCCGGTGACGCCGTGCAGGTCGATGTTGTGCGGCATCTTGCTGTCGGGCATGTTGCGCAGGTGGAACTGCACCGTGTCGCCCTGGCGCACGCGGATGAAGCTGCCCGGGACCGTGCCGCCGAAGGTCCAGAAGGTGTAGGTGACGCCGGGCGAGATCTCCATTTCCTTCTCGATCACGTCCAAGGTCACGACCACCTTCGCCGGATAGTCGCGGTTGGTCGGCGGCGGCACGAACGGCGGCGAGGTGAGCACGGCTTCAATCGGCTCGCCCTGCGGTGGCCCGAAGTCGCCCTTGAGCGAACCGCCGGTGTCGCTGGGCGACGTGCCGGCGGCCTGCTTCTGCGGTGGTGCGCTGCCGTTGCAGCCGGCCAGCGCGAGCGCGGTGGCGACCATGGCGGCGATGAGTTGACGAAGCGGCTTTCTCATTTGCGGTCCCCTTTTCCTGGGTTCTGCTGGATGGTGGCAGCTTGCATCGTTCCGCCAGATGCCGACCTGACGTGGGTCAAACGCGTGTTGGATCGCGACCATGCTGGCCCATCCCTTGACCTGGATCAATGCCGCCACGGGGGCCGCGGACGAGCCTTGCCGCACCCCGCGGCAGGAACCCACCATGTCCCTTCGTGTCCCTTCGCGATCCTTGCTGGTCGTGGCGTTGTGCACCGTCGTCCCCCAGGCGTTCGCGCAGGCGGTGGGATGGGAGTTCGAAGGCCACCTGCGCCTGCGCCAGGAACACGTCGAAGACGACGCGTTCCGGCCGTCGGCCGACGCGACCACGCTGCGCCTGCGTGCGGGCCTGCATGGCCGCTTCGGCGGGGGCTGGGAAGCGCTGCTGGAAGGCGAGGGCATCGCGTCCGCGGGCGCGTTCAACGACGGCCGCAACGGTCACGCGGGCTGGCCGGTGGTGGCCGATCCGCACGGCGTGGAACTCAACCAGGCGTGGCTGCGGCATGCCGGTGATCGCATCACCGCCACGGCGGGCCGCCAGCGGCTGCTGATGGGCAACCAGCGCTGGATCGGCAACAGCGGTTGGCGGCAGAACGAGCAGACTTTCGATGCCGTGGCCCTCGACGCGCAATTGCACGCGTCCACGACGCTGCACTATGCGTGGCTGGGGCGTGTGCACCGGGTCAACGGCGACCAGGCGCGCGATCCGCTGGCGCGCGAGCGGCGCCTGGACAGCCACTACGCGGAGCTGGCCTGGACGCATGGTCGGGTGCAGGTGGCGCCCTATGTGTTGCTGCACCGGGACCGCGACCTGGCGACCGCCTCTACCGCGACCCGCGGCCTGCGCGGCGCCTGGAACGGCGTGCGCGACGGGCACGGTTGCCGGATCGAGGCGGACATCGCGCGGCAGACCGAAGCGGGCGATGCGCCGCTGGCGTTCTCGCACGACTACTGGCGGATCGAACCGGCCTGCGTGGTGCGCGGCACCACCTGGCGCGCCGGCGTCGAGCACCTGGGCGGCGACGGCACGCATGCGCTGCAGGCGCCGCTGGGCACGCTGCATGCGTTCAACGGCTGGGCGGACAAGTTCAACGCGATCCCCGCCGGCGGGCTGGAAGACCGCTACCTGGGTGCGGGCGGCAAGCTGGGCCGGGGCAGGGCGCTCGACTGGCAAGTGGCCTGGCACGATTACCGTGCGGACACCGGCGGCGACTACGGGCGCGAGTGGAACGCCTCCCTCGGCGGCGCGTTTGGCACGCAGGTGAAGTGGCTGGCGAAGGTCGCCGACTACCGCGCCGACGGCTACGCCCGCGACACCCGCAAGCTGTGGTTGCAGCTGGAGTGGACGCGGTGAGCCGGCCGCTGTTGCTGCGGCCGGTGCGGCGCCTGATCGACGGCGTGGACGACGCCCTGGTGCTGCTGCTCGCCGCGCGCGGCCGGCTCGCCGCCGCGGCCGCCCGCGGCAAGCGCCGCGCCGGCCTGCCGCCGCGCGACCCCGACCGCGAAGCCGCCATCCACGCCCGCGCCCAGCGCCTCGCCGCCCGCGTCGGCGTCCCCGCCGCCACTGCGTCGGCCTTGATGGATCTCTCCCTTGTGGGAGCGGCGGAAGCCGCGACAGATCCCAGCGATCAAGCAATCCCCCAGTTCCTCCTCCACCTCATCCCCCCACCAAACCGCCTCGCCCCCCTCCTCAAGCACCTTCCCAAATCCCCCCAGGCCCGCTTCCTCGAACAAGCCATGGCCCGCGTCCTGGCCACGTCCCTCGCCGCCGGCCACCTCGAATTCCTCCGCAACCGCCGCCTCGGCATCGAAGTCACCGACCTCGGCCTGCACTGGGTCATCGGCCTGCACGGCGACCGCGTGGCCGTGGTCGGCGGCACCCCGGAGGCCAGCGTCCGCGGCAGCGCCACCGACCTGCTGCTGCTCGCCGCGCGCCAGGAGGACGCCGACACGCTGTTCTTCCAGCGTCGCCTGGTCCTGACCGGCGACACCGAACTGGGCCTGGCCGCGCGCAACCTGCTGGAAGGGCTGCCCTGGGCCAGCGTGCCGCTGGGCCTGCGGATCGGCCTGGACCGCGGCGCCCGGCTGGCGCACCGCGCCCGCGCGGCGCACGCGGGCCGACCCGGATGGCGCACTGCGGCATAATTGCGGTTTTCCCGGAATCCCTGCCGCCCATGACCCGACCCGCCTCGCTCGATCGCGAGCAGCTGCTGGCCTGCGCCCGCGGCGAGATGTTCGGCCCCGGCAACGCCCGCCTGCCGGCGCCGCCGATGCTGATGTTCGACCGCATCACCGAGATCTCCACGGAGGGCGGCAGCCACGGCAAGGGCGTGATCCGCGCCGAGCTCGACATCACCCCGGACCTGTGGTTCTTCGCCTGCCACTTCGAGGGCGACCCGGTGATGCCGGGCTGCCTGGGCGTGGACGCCATGTGGCAGCTCGCCGGCTTCTATCTGCCGTGGCTGGGCGAGCCGGGCCGCGGCCGCGCGCTGGGTGTGGGTGAAGTGAAGTTCACGGGCCAGGTGCTGCCATCGGCGAAACTGGTCAGCTATGAAATCGATATCAAGCGGGTCATGCGCGGGAAGCTGAAGATGGTGATTGCCGACGGCCGCACCCTGGTCGACGGGCGCGAGATCTATACCGCGCACAACCTGCGCGTGGGCCTGTTCGGGTCCACGGAGTCGTTCTGATGGCGAAGGCTGGACAGCGACGCGTGGTGGTCACCGGCATGGGCATCGTCTCGTGCCTGGGCAACGACTTCGCCAGCGTTACCGATTCCCTGCGCCAGACCCGGCCGGGGATCCGCTTCGTGCCCGAATACGCCGAGCTCGGCCTGCGCAGCCAGGTGGCCGGCGTGCCCGACATCGACCTGGATGCGGCGATCGACCGCAAGCTCAAGCGCTTCATGGGCGACGCGGCGGCGTATGCCTATGTTTCCATGCGCGACGCGATCGCCGACGCGGGGCTTGCCGACGAAGTGGTGCGCGACCCGCGCACCGGCGTGATCGCCGGGTCCGGCGGCGGTTCGGCGCAGTGGCAGATCGCCACCGGCGACCTGCTGCGCGAGAAGGGCGTGCGCAAGGTCGGGCCGTACATGGTGCCGCGGACGATGTGCTCGACCGTTTCGGCCTCGCTGGCCACCGCGTTCGGCATCCGCGGGGTGAGCTATTCGATTTCCGCCGCCTGCGCGACCTCGGCGCACTGCATCGGCGCCGCGGCGGACATGATCCGGCACGGGCTGCAGGACGTGGTCTTCGCCGGCGGCGGCGAGGAAGTGCATTGGGGCATGACCTCGCAGTTCGACGCGATGGGCGCGCTCTCGACCCACCACAACGACACGCCGGGGACCGCCTCGCGGCCCTACGACCTGCACCGCGACGGTTTCGTCATCGCCGGCGGCGGCGGCATGCTGGTGCTGGAGGACTACGAGCACGCGAAGGCGCGCGGCGCCAACATCATTGCGGAGCTGGTCGGCTATGGGGTGACCTCGGACGGCGTGGACATGGTCGCGCCGTCGGGCGAGGGCGCGGTGCGCTGCATGCGCATGGCGCTGGAAGGCGTGGACACGCCGGTGGACTACCTCAACACGCACGGCACCTCGACGCCGCTGGGCGACATCGTCGAGCTGCAGGCGATCCGCGAGGCGTTCGGCGAGGGCAAGGTGCCGCCGCTGTCGTCGACCAAGGCGCTGAGCGGCCATTCGCTCGGCGCGGCGAGCGTGCACGAGGCGATCTACTGCCTGCTGATGCTGCGCGAGGGCTTCATGGCCGGCTCCTACAACATCCTGGAACTCGACCCCAAGGCCGCCGACTTCCCGATCCTGCGCCACGCCACCGACGCGGCCCTGACCACGGTCATGTCCAACAGCTTCGGCTTCGGCGGCACCAACGGCACCCTCATCTTCCGCAAACCCTGATCTCCCTTTCTCCCTTCTCCCCGCCCTGCGGGGAGAAGGTGCCCCGAAGGGGCGGATGAGGGGCGCCCTTGCCCTATCCCTTCTCCCCGCCTGCGGGGAGAAGGTGCCCCGAAGGGGCGGATGAGGGGCGCCTTTGCCCTATCCCTTCTCCCCGCCTGCGGGGAGAAGGTGGCGCGAAGCGCCGGATGAGGGGCGCTTCAAACGTACCCCCACACCATCACAAAGTGGCACCCCGTCCCCCCCATCACGAACAGATGCCACACGAAGTGGCTATACCGCACCCGCTCGTGCAGCAGGTAGAACACGACGCCCACGGTGTACGCGACGCCGCCCGCAAACAACCAGGCGAGGCCGGCAGGCGCCATGTGCGTCCATAGCGGCTGGATCACCGCCAGCGCCGCCCAGCCCATCGCGACATACAGCGCGACCGACACCTTCCGGTACCGCGCCCCGGCAAGCAGCTTGAACACGACGCCCGCGACGGCCAGTGTCCAGATCACCGCCAGCATGGTCCACCCGGCGGCGCCGCGCAGCACGCCGAGCAGCACCGGGGTGTAGGTGCCGGCGATGAGCAGGTAGATCGCGCTGTGGTCCAGGCGCCGCAACACCCCGTTGCGATCGGCGCGCGGGAACGCGTGGTACAGCGTCGAGGTGAGGTAGGCCAGCACCATCGTGGCGCCGAACACCGAGGCGCCGAGGATCGGCAGCGCGCCGCCGCTGCGCGCCGCATCGCGCACCAGGAACGGCAGCGCGACCAGCGCCAGCAGCAGGCCGATGCCATGGCTGAGGGTGTTGGCCACATCCTCGCCCCGCGTCGGGGTGCGGCGCGTCCGGATTCGGAGGGACGGTGCGTCCGCGCTTCTCATCCCGCTTCGGCCGGCACGCGCGTATCCATCCCGGCCTGCCCATGCCAGTACCCGCTGCGGTGCGCGAGGTAGGGCACCGGCGTCGGGCTGGCGAGTGCGCGCTGGAAGTGGTGCAACACGTCGTCCATGCCTTCTGCCTGCGGCTGGATGCGCAGCAGGCGCACGCCGAGTGCGCGCAGGGTCGGCAGCTCCGGAGCGAGGTCGAGGATGTGTTCGCCCATGATCTGGATGCCGTTGATGCGCAGCAGCGGCTCTCCTTCGCGGGTCGCCAGCGGCAGGCCGTCGGGATGCTCGATGCAGCGGAAGCCGCACTGGTCCTTGGGCACGTCGAAGGCGCGGGCGGTGAAGCAGCGCGCCGACCAGGACAGCGGCGGGCGGCCCCAGGCGACGACCTCGAGTTCCGGCATCGGGCGGCCTTCCGCTGCGGTCGCCTCGATGATCTCCGCGATCAACGCATGCCCCTGTTCGACGCCCGGCACCCAGCGGCGCAAGCCGTCCTCGACCAGCATCGCCAGAGCGCAGTGGTTGTAGACGTTGAGCGAGGGGCCGGCGACGAACGGGATGCCACGCTCGCGGCACAGCTGCACCGCGGAGTAGTCGTTCGCCTCGATCCAGAACGCGCCGTGCTCGACCTGGCGGCGCAGTACCGACAGTTCGGATTCGGCTTCGATCAGCGCCAGCGTGGACAGCACCACCTGCTTGCCGCCGGCCGCCAGTTCTCCGGCCAGGTCGATCCAGTCGACCGTGCGCAGCTCGCGCCGCTTGCTGCAGACGGTTTCGCCCAGGTACACGACCTCGACCGGCCAGTCGCCCACGGCGCGATAGAACGTGAGCGTCTTCTCCCGCGGCCAGAAATACTGCAGCGGCCCCAGGCTCAACCCGATCCCGCCGTCGCCCCGTAGAGCCGACCCATGGTCGGCTTCCCTCATGGCGCCGCCCTCAATGCCAGGCACGGTGGTACGCCCCCAGCGTCGTCTGGTGGCCTTCGGCGTGCTTGCCCAGCGCCTCGTGCCATTTCGCGTTCGGCGACCAGGTGTCGGGCGAGTGCGCGTAATGGTCCAGCGCCGCGCGCCAGGTCCGCGCGACCGAGGCCACGTAGGCCGCGCCGCGCTGGCGGCCTTCGATCTTCAATGCGGCGACGCCGGCGCGCGCCAGGCGCGGCAGCAGATCGAGGGTGTTGAGGCTGGTCGGTTCCTCGAGCGCGTGGAAGACCTCGCCGCGGACATCGAAGCGGCCCTTGCACACGGTGGGGTAGCCGGCTGGTTCCTGCGGCGCGAACTCGTCGATCAGGACCTCGTTGAGGCGCACGCTGCGGCTGCCGTCGGCCTGTTCGTCCCAGCGCACGAACTTCGCCGGCGAGCACACGCCATGGCGGTTCGGCGACGCGCCGGTGACGTAACTGGAGAGCTGGCAGCGGCCCTCGACCATGATGCACAGGCTGCCGAAGGCGAAGGTCTCCAGCGGCACCGGCGAGGCCTGGCACAGGCGTTCGACCTGCTGGATGGACAGCACCCGGGGCAGCACCGCGCGGGCGATGCCGAAGCGTTCGTGGAAATAGCGCAGCGCCGGGGCGGTGGTGGCCGAGCCTTGCACGGAAAGGTGGCGCGGCAGGTCGGGGTGCTTTCGCGCCGCGTAGGCCAGGACCGCCGCTTCGGCGGCGATGATCGCGTCGCAGCCGAGTTCGGCAGCGCGGTCCACCGCGCCGTGCCACAGCGACAGGCGCGCGCTGTCGGGATAGGTGTTGAGCGCGAGGTAGACCTTGCAGCCCTGGGCGTGGGCGTAGCCGATGCCGGCGCGCAGTTCGGACTCGTCGAAGTTCAGGCCGGGAAAGGCGCGGGCGTTGGTCTGGTCGCGGAAGCCGGCGTAGACCGCGTCCGCGCCCGCGTCCACCGCCGCCTGCAACGCGGGCAGGTTGCCTGCCGGGCACACGAGTTCCATGCGCGCTCCTGAAGTGGGGTGGCGGGATGGTCGGCGGTGGCCATCGGGCGCGTCATTGACCTGGATCAATCGCGGGGACGGGGCGGCGGGCTAATGTGCCGGCATGAACAGACTGCTCGTGTCCTCGCTCCTCATCGCCGCCGTGTGCGGCGCTCCCGCGGTGTCGGCGCAGGACCACGCGCACCACCACGCCACGCCCGCCGCGCAGGCCGCCGACCCGGGCGAGCGCTACGCGACCGACGCGCCGCTGCGCGAGAACATGGCCGGGATCCGCGACGCGGTGGCCGCGCTGGAGCATGCGGAGCACGGGCACCTGGATGAGGGGCAGGTCGTGGCGCTGGCGGACACGGTCAGCGGCCATGTGCGCGAGATCGTCGCCAACTGCAAGCTCCCGCCGGACGCGGACGCCGCCTTGCACCTGATCATTGCGCCGCTGATGCAGGAGGCGTCGAAGTTGAAGGCGAACCCGGCCGACCTGTCGCCCGCGGAGGGCATGCGCGCTGCGCTGGAGTCTTACGACGCGCAGTTCGTGGAGTAGGGGCGGATGAGGGGCTCTTTCCCCTTGAGCCAAGCACTTCCCCTACAGACAGTCCACCACCATGCACCGCATGTTCCACACATGCGCATGCGCACCGCCCGGGACCGCACCCGCGAACGCGAACTCCGCCAGTCCATGACCGACGCGGAGCAGAAGCTCTGGTACCTGCTTCGAGACCGCCGACTCTCCGGTTTCAAGTTCCGCCGCCAGCACCGCATCGGTCCGTATTACGCCGACTTCGTTTGCCTTGGATCCCGATTGATTGTTGAGGCAGATGGCGGCCAGCATCTGGAACGCATGCAGTACGACGCCGCGCGCACGCACTATCTGGAAAGCCGCGGCTTCCGGGTGTTGCGGTTCTGGAACCATGAGGTGCTGAAGGAAGCGGAAGCGGTGTTGGAGGCGGTGTTGGGGGCGCTGGAAGGGCGGGATGGGTGGAGTGGGTGAGGTTGCTGTCCCCCCCCGTCAAAAGAGCCCCTCATCCGGCGCTTCGCGCCACCTTCTCCCCGCGGGCGGGGAGAAGGGAAAGGAGGGTGTCGACCCTGGCTTCCACTTCGGGGTCGAGGGTGATGGGGCGGCCCCAGGGGCGGGTGGTTTCGCCGGGCCATTTGTTGGTGGCGTCGATGCCGAGCTTGGAGCCGAGGCCGGAGACGGGGCTGGCGAAGTCGAGGTAGTCGATGGGGGTGTTCTCGACCAGCATGGTGTCGCGGGCGGGGTCGACGCGGGTGGAGAGGGCCCACAGCACCTGCGCCCAGTCGCGCGCGTCGATGTCCTCGTCCACCACGATCACGAACTTGGTGTAGGTGAACTGGCGCAGGTAGGACCAGACCGCCATCATCAACCGGCGCGCGTGGCCGGCGTACTGCTTGCGGATCGAGACGACGGCGATGCGGTAGGAGCAGGCTTCCGGCGGCAGGTGGAAGTCGACGACTTCCGGGAACACGCGCTGCAGGATCGGCACGAACACCTCGTTCAGCGCACTGGCCAGCACCGACGGCTCGTCGTGCGGCGCGCGGCCCATGTAGCTGCCCTGGTAGATGGCGTCGCGGCGCATGCGGATGCGGTCGATGGTCAGCACCGGGAAATGGTCGACGGCGTTGTAGTAGCCGGTGTGGTCGCCGAACGGGCCCTCCGGCGCCGTGTCGCCGGGCGCGATGTGGCCTTCGAACAGGATCTCGGCGCCGGCGGGCGCGTCCAGGCCGGTGGCCGCGCTGTGCCAGACGCGGCTGCGACGGCCGCGCAGCAGCCCGGCGAATTCGTGTTCGGACAAGGTGTCCGGCACCGGCGCAACCGCGGCCAGCAGGGTCGCCGGGTCGGCGCCGATCGCGACCAGCACCGGGAACGGCCGATCCGGATGCGCGCGGGTCCAGTCGGCGAAGTCGAGCGCGCCGCCGCGGTGCGGCAGCCAGCGCATGATGACCCGGTTGCGGCCAAGCACCTGCATCCGGTAGATCGCCAGGTTCTGTCGCGGCTGCCGGGTGCCGCGGGTGATGACCAGGCCGAGCGTGATCAGGCGGCCGGCATCGCCCGGCCAGCAACGCTGGATCGGTAGCGCGGACAGGTCGATGGCGTCCCCTTCGAGGAGGCACTCGTTGAACTCGGCGTCATGCACCTGGCGCGGCGCCACGGTCGCCAGCTGCGCCAGTTCCGGCCAGGTGGACAGTGCCTGGCGCAGGCTCGAGGGCCAACGCGGTTCCTTCAGCGCGGCAAGGAGCTCGCCAAGTTCGCGCAGGCTCGCCAGCGGGCGCCCGGCCAGCGCCGCCTCGATCCGCGCGCGGTGGCCGAACAGGTTGCCAAGGAACGGATGCGCCGCGCCGGCTGGATGCTCGGCCAGCAAGGCCGGGCCGCCGGCCTTCTGCAGCCGCAGGCACAGCGAGGTCGTCTCCAGGTCCGGGTCGATCGGCGCGGCCAGGCGCGTGAGCTGCCCGGCACGCTCCAGGTGCGCGAGGAAGCCGCGCAGGTCGTGGAAGCTCATGCGCCCGGCTGCAGCACGGTGGCGCGCAGCGCGGCCAGGTTCGGGCGCGGGTCGATGCCGTGCTGCGCGAGCCAGCGCGGGTCGAACAGGGTCTCGGCGTAGCGTTCGCCGCGGTCGCAGAGCAGGGTGACGATGCTGCCGGTCTCGCCGCGGTCGCGCATGCGCGCGGCCAGCAGCAGGCAGGCGGCCAGGTTGGTCCCGGTCGAGCCGCCATAGCGGCGCCCCAGCACTTCCTCCAGCAACCAGGCGGCGGCGATCGACTGCGCGTCGGCCACCTCGATCACCTCGTCCACGACCTCGAACAGGAAGCCCGGTTCCACCCGCGGGCGGCCGATGCCTTCGATTACGGTGCACTGGCGCGCGACGGCGTCGCGCCGGTGTGCCTGCCAGCCGCCGGCAAACGCGGCGCCCGCGGGCTCGGCGACGCACAAGCGCGTGTCCAGGCCGCGATAGCGCAGGAAGCGGCCGATCGTCGCCGAGGTGCCGCCGGTGCCGGCGCCGCACACGATCCAGCTCGGGCACGGATGCGGTTCGCGCGCGAGCTGGCCGAGGATCGATTCGGCGATGTTGTTGTTGCCGCGCCAGTCGGTGGCGCGTTCGGCGAGGCCGAACTGGTCGAGGTGGCAGGCGCCTTGCGCTTCGTGCCACGCGGCGCGGGCATACACCTGCGACGGGTCGTCGACCAGGTCGCACGCGCCGCCGAGCGCGCGTACCGCGGCAATCTTGCCGGGCGCGGTGCAGGCCGGCATCACCGCCACGAACGGCAGCCCGAGCAGGCGCGCGAACCAGGCTTCGGAAATGGCGGTGCTGCCCGAAGAGGCGTCCACCACGCGCTGGCCTTCGCCGAGCCGGCCGTTGCACAGCGCGTACAGGTACAGCGAGCGCGCCAGCCGGTGCTTCAGGCTGCCGCTGGGGTGCGCGGCCTCGTCCTTGAAGTAGAAGTCGATGCCCGGGAACGCCGGGAAGCGCTGGTGCAGCAGATGGGTGTCGGCCGAGCGCGCGGCCTCGCGCCGCAATGCGCCGATCGCGCTGCGCACCCAACTGCGCGATGCGGGCTTCGGCCGTGCGCCCGGGCGCGTGCGCAAGGCGACGACATCACCCGCGCAGCGCACGGATCCGCTCCGCGAGGTGGTCGAAATACAGGTCGATGTAGCTGATCCCGTTCTCGCGGTCGATCAGGTACGGGTTCATCAGCGTGTGCCGCAGGATCACCAGCGCGTCGTCCTCGCCGTCGCCCGGCTGGGCCAGGCGCAGGGCACCGAGCACCCGCGCCGCCTCCGCGCGGTCTAGCGCGGCGATGCGCAGCGTGGTCACCGAGCCGAAGAACTCGCGGATCTGCAACGGCTGCTTCGGGTCGCAGCGCAGGCCTTCGTGCAGCTTGCGCACGAAGGCGCTGGCCGCGGGCAGGTCGTGGTTGCCGCGCGGGTTGAGCGCCAGGCACACCAGGTTGGTGTCCGGCGCGAATGGCACGCAGGCGTGGGCCAGGTCGGCGATGTCTTCGGCGAAGCGCAGGGCACGCGCGTGGAAGGCCTCCGCCGCCTGGAGCGAATGCCGCTGCAGCTGGCCGAAGCCGGTGTGGTCCAGCGGCAGCACCTTGTGGGTCACGTAGGCGGCGGCCGCGGCGGCGCCGGGCTTGGAGCCTTCGATCGTGTACTGGCCGAGGTGGCGGTAATGCGCCAGGTAGTCGGCGGGGGCCTCGCTGTGGAAGACATAGTCGGCGCTTTCGGCCAGCAGGCGCATGCCGCGGTGGTCGCGGCAGACGAAGGCGCCGGCGCCGTAGGGCAGGTAACCCAGCTTGTGCGGATCCACGGTGACCGATTCGGCGCGGCCGAGCGCGGCGAACGCGGCGTGCACCGCGGGCGAAGGGAAGTGGTCGAATTCCGCGGCGACGTCCTCGCGTGCGCGCAGGCTGCCGTCGGGATTGCGGAACAGCGCGGCGAGATAACCGCCCCAGGCGGCATCCACGTGCACGCAGGTGCCGAAGCCGCGCGCGATCGCAGCGTCGCGCGCGGCGCAGATGCGGTCGATCGGGTCGATGCTGCCGTACTCGGTGGTGCCGAGCACGCCGACCACCATCAGCACCGGCTGGCGCCCGCGTTCGCAGGCCAGCAGCATGTCCTCGAGCGCGTCCGGATCCAGGCGCATGTCGTGCTGGGGCACCGCCTGGAGCTGGTCGCGGCCGAGGCCGAGCAGCTTCATGCCCTTGCTCCAGGAATAGTGCGCGGTGGCCGGGGCCAGCACCATCGGCACGCGCAGGTGCAGGTGCGCCTGCAGGAAACCGTGCAGGCCGCGCTGCTCGAGGCGTTGCGCGTGGACCCGCTCGCGCCAGGTGCGCCGCTCCGCGGGCGGCTGCGCGGCGAGCCAGGCGTTCCACTGGCCGAGCAGGGCGATGGCGTCGGCGGGGGCGAGGTTGAAGGCTTGCCAGTCGTCTTCGGGGAGGTTTACCGCCTCGCCGGGCACGCGCGCCGCGCGCAGCGCGACCGGGAACGCCTTCAGCGCGAGCGCCAGGCGCAGGGCCTGCAGGTTGGCCGACGTGCCGCCGGACGTGAGGTGGCCGAACGCGCAATCGGGCTGCGCCGGGTCGTGCGGGAAGCCGAGCATGCGCGCGAGCTGCAGGCCGACCTGGACTTCCAGGTCCACCGTCACCGGCGCGGCGTCCTCGCTGACGTTGTTCGGGTTGTAGGGCAGCGTCAGCAGTTGCGCCGCGAGCCCGGGCAGCAGCAGGTCCGAGACCATGTGGCCGACGTAGCGCGGGCTGTGGAACGGCACCGAGTGCTTCAGCGCGGCCGAGAGCTGGTGCAGCTCGCGCCGCATCCGCGCTTCCATCGCCAGGTAGCCGGGGCGTTGCGCGGCGGCGGTGGGGATGGCCGGCGGGTCCTCGGGGTGGAAGTTGCGGCGCCAGTAGACGTGGTCGCGCAGGAATTCGACCACCAGCTTTTCGAGCAGGGTGTCGTTTTCGCCGTAGGGGCCGAGGAAGCAGGCGTCGATCAGGCCGTGGTCGTCGGGGGCGCGGGAGTCCATGGGCGCAGGCTATGGACGCCTGATGGCCCGCGCTCTGACCTGAATCAAGCGCGTCGCTTCGCCGCGTCGCTCCGGCGCGGTGTGAAGTGTTTCCTGGCGTGCGCGGGAGGCGGGGGTGTGGCCTGCCGCGTGCGGCACGTCCGTGT
>NZ_JBIQNC010000124.1:0-15643 GCF_044462705.1 Xenophilus sp. | reverse complement strand
GGCGCGCGCTTGTCGAGAAAGGCCGCGATGCCGATGCCGGCGTTGGGATGGTGCAGGTTGCGCACGAAGTGTTCGCGCTCGCGCAGCATCTGCGCGTCGATGCTGGTGGATGGCGCCTCGGCCAGCAGTTCCTTGATGCTGGCCAGCGCGTTGGGCGCGCCCTGCGCGAGCCGCTGCGCGAGCGCCAGTGCGGCCTCCAGCGCGCGGCCCGCGTCCGCCAGCTGGTTCACGAGGCCGAGCGCATGCAGCCGTTCGGCATCGATGCGCCCGCCCAGCATCAGCCACTCGCTGGCCAGCTGCCTCGGCACGGTGCGGCCGAGCTGCCAGCTCAGGCCGCCGTCGGGCGAGAGGCCCACCTTGCTGTACGAGGCGGCGAACACGGCGCCGCGCGCGGCCACGACGAAGTCGCAGGCCAGCGCCAGCGAGAAGCCGGCGCCGGCGGCAGCGCCTTCGACGGCCGCGACCACCGGCTTGGGGAAGGTGCGGATCGCGTCGATCCAGCCGTGCAGCGCGTCGATGCTGTCGGCCTGCGCCTGCGGTTCGCGCTGGCGGTTGGCGGCCAGCCGCGGCAGCGAGCCGCCGGCGCAGAACCACTCGCCTTCGCCGGTGATGACGACGCAGCGCACCTCGGGGCTGTTCTCCGCGCCTTCCAGCGCCTCCACGCCGGCGGCGTAGATCTCGGGGCCCAGCGCGTTGCGCTGGCCGGGGTTCGACAGCGTCAGCACCATGGTGCTGCCTTCGGTCGTGCTCTTGAGTTCAGCCGCCATGTTCATTCATCCTCATGCTTCAGGCTCAGGCCGAGCGCGCCGCGCCGGCGCAGCCAGGGGCTGGGGCGGTAGCGCGGATCGCCGTAGACGGTCTGCAGGTTGAACAGCACTTCCAGGATGCTGGTGGGGCCGTACAGGTCGCCCATCGCCAGCGGGCCCTGCGGGTAGCCCAGGCCGAGCGTCACGGCCGTCTCCAGGTTGGCCGGCGTGCAAATGCGCTGCTGGCAGATGTCGGCCGCGATGTTGACGATGCTGGCGACTACGCGCTGGGTGATGAAGCCGCCGCTGTCGCGGATCACGCTCACGGCCTTGCCGTCGCGGGCGAACAGGGCGTGCGCCGCGTCGCGCATGTCGGGCCGGGTGGCGGGGTTGGTGGCGAGCACGCGGCGCCTGGTCGCGACGTCGTCGACCAGCATGTCGATGCCCACCGTGCGCGTCGGGTCCAGCCGCTCGACGGCGGCGACGGTGGTGACGTCGAAGCCCAGCGGCGCGACCACGATGAGCGCGCCCGCGGACGGTGCCGCTCCGCTTTCCAGCGTGGCGCCCAGGCCGTGCACGAGGCGCAGCAGCTCGGCGCGCCGCGTGGCGCGCGCCGGCACCCACACCGGCGGCAGCGTGGCGGGTGCAGGCACCGTCGGCTCGGGCGGCCGCTGCGCCACGCCGTCCACGTAGCGGTAGAAGCCTTCGCCGCTCTTGCGGCCCAGCACGCCGGCGGCCACGCGCTGCGCGGCGATCACGCTCGGCCGGTAGCGCGGCTCCTCGTAGTACTGGTGGTAGATCGACTCCATCACCGGATGCGAGACGTCCAGCCCGGTGAGGTCCAGCAGCTCGAAGGGGCCGAGGCGAAAGCCCGCCTGGTCCGTGAGCACGCGGTCGATGGTGGCGAAGTCGGCCACGCCTTCGCCGGCGATGCGCAGGGCCTCGGTGCCGTAGGCGCGGCCGGCATGGTTGACGATGAAGCCGGGCGTGTCCTGCGCCTGCACGGCGCGGTGGCCCATCTGCGCCGCGTACTCGCGCAGGCGGGCGCACACGGCCGGGTCGGTGCGGAAGCCCGACACCACCTCCACCACCTTCATCAGCGGCACCGGATTGAAGAAGTGGAAGCCCGCCACGCGCTGCGGATGTGCCAGGCCGGCGGCGATGGCGGTCACGGACAGGGAGGAGGTGTTGCTCGCCAGCACCGTGTCGGTGCCCAGGGTCCGTTCGAGTTCGGCGAAGAGCGCGCGCTTGGCGTCGAGCCGCTCGACGATGGCCTCGATCACCAGGTCGCAGCCGGCCAGTTCCGCGGCCGATCCCACCGGCTTCAGGCGGGCCGCGAAACCGGCCACCTGTTCGGGCGTCAGCCGGCCCTTGTCCGCCAGGCGCTGCCATTGGGCGCGGATGGCGTCGGCGGCCTGCGAGGCCGCGCCGGGGGCGGCGTCGAGCAGGCGCACCTCGCTGCCGGCCTGCGCGGCGATCTGGGCGATGCCCCGGCCCATCGCTCCCGTCCCGACGACGGCGAGTCGCGAAAAATTCACAATCATGCTCAAAAAGTATTCAGAAGTTGGACTGGCGGGTTAGGAGTGTCAAAATGTGTCAACTTTTGACTTCCTTCGAACGGCACCCATTGTGCGATTCCGTCACGCTGCGGCGACCCTGTTTGTACTCGGGTTCGTGGTGCCTGCCTGGGCGTTGACGCTCGGGCCTCCCCGGGGCACCGCGTGGATCGGCAAGGCGCTGGACGTGGCGATCCCGCTGCGGCTGGATGCGGCGGAGGCGGGCGGCTCGCTGTGCCCGAGCGTGGAGGTGGTGCAGGGCGAGGCGGCCATGGACCCGGGCCGCGTGACGGTGTCGCTGGAACCGGGCAGCCAGCCGGGCGCGCCGCTGCTGCGCGTGCGCACCACGCGGCCGGTGGAGGAGCCCATCCTGACGATGACGGTGCGCGCGGGCTGCGCCGCCACGTCCACGCGCAGCTATGTGCTGCTGGCGGATCCGCCGCCGGTCGAGGCGACGCCGCCTGTCGTGCCGGGTGCTGTTGCGGAACGCGCGGCCGGCGAGGTGTCGTCCGCCGTCGCATCGACCCGGCCGGCGGTGCGCGCGAACCGGGTCCGGCGCGCGCCGGAGGGCAGCGGCGGGGCGCAGGCGTCCGCGCCGCGCCCGAGACGGGCGACAGCAGCCGTGGCGTCCGGCAGCACGCGCAGTGCCGCAAGGCGGGCCGTGGCGCCGAAGCCGCGGCCCGCGCCTGCGGCCAGCGCCGCCGCCGAGGCGCCGAGCGGTGGTGGCGGTCGCCTGCAGGTGGATGCGCTGGAGCCGCTGGCGCCGCGCCCGGTTGCCGCCGCGCAGGCCGCGCCGGCGGCTGCGGCGGGCGTCGCCGGCGGCGCGTCCGCAGCTGCGTCCGGGGCCGCTCCTGCGCCGGCCGGTGACGCTGGCGTGGCTGCCGCGTCGCCGTCCAGTCCGCCGGCCGAGGCCGCCTCGCCGTCCGAGGCGGCCGTGCGCGAGGCCGAACGCACGGTGATGCTGGAAAAGGCGCTGGCCGAACTGCGCGAGCAGACCGCGCGCAACGAGCAGACCCTGCTCGAACTGCGGCGCGAACTCGCGGCCGCGCGCGAGAGCCGCTACAGCAACCCGCTGGTGTACGTCCTGGCCGGGCTGCTGGCCCTGGCGCTGCTGGCGGTCGCGATGCTCTGGCGCCTCTCACGCCGAGACCACGAGCCGATCTGGGTGGAGCCGCGTGCGGCCGGGGGTGGCTCCGCCCGCAAGGGCCGCTTCGCCGCCACGGTGGGCGACCCGGACACACTGCCGGGCCCGGACACCGGCGAGGCAGTCAAGACGCACGAGCCGGGATCGTCGCCGGCGATGCGGACGCTGGGCGCCGCGGCGGTGGCCGTGGACGAGGAAGAGGACGACGGCGCTGCCGACGCGGACGTCCAGGCCCGGCATGCCGCCGGCGAGGACTTCCACGCCACCATGCCGGGGCAGCTTCCCACCTCGCGCTCGGTCAACACCGAGGAACTGTTCGACGTGCAGCAGCAGGCGGAATTCTTCCTCTCGCTCGGGCAGCACGAGCAGGCGATCGAGGCGCTGTCCGAGTACGTCGCCATGCATCCCGACACCAGCGCGCTGGCCTACCTGGAGCTGCTGCGCATCTTCCATTCGCTCGGCCGCATGCTCGACTACGAGCGCGTGCGCCGCCAGTGCCAGCAGGCGCTGAACGTGCGGGTGCCGGCCTTCGACGAGTTCCAGGAACAGGGGCGCCCGCTCGACCACTACGACGAGGTGCTGCGCCGCATCGAGGAACACTGGCCCGGCCCCGAGTCGCTGCCGGTGATCGAGGAGCTGCTGATGCGCAAGCCCGGCGAGGAGGGCGCCGCACCCTTCGACCTGGCCGCCTACCGCGAACTGCTGATGCTCTACGCGATGGCCCAGGAGCCGCCGGCGCAGGCCGATGCGCCGCGCGTGAGCGTCTACGAGACGCTCACGCGGCACCACCAGCGCGAAAGCACCCTGCCGATGGCCCTGTCGACCCAGCCGGCCCCGCTGGACGATCCGCTGTCGCAGCGGGACACCCTGCTGTTCGAGCGGCCGCGGGACTTCTCGCCGACGCGGCCGCCGCACCCGCTGACGGCCACGCTGGACTTCGACCTGGACGAACTCCAGGCGCCGTCCGTCGAGACGCTGCCGCAGGCGCTGCGCGCACGGGACGCTGCGGCGGACAGCCCGTCGGCGGACATCGATCTGTTCGATCCGCGGGTGGAGTCCGGCATCGAACCCGGCGTCACCCGCCGGCGCTGACCGGGCACATGCCGGCCCGCGTCAGCGGTGCGGCCCCGCCCGCCGGTCGAGCAGGGCGCTGAGCCCCAGCGCGCCGAGCAGCAGCAGCACGCCGGCCCAGTTCATCCACGCGTCGGCGCCGCGCGCCATCAGCCAGCCGCCGACGGCCGTGCCGGCCGCCTGGCCGGCGTACATGGCGGAGCTGTTGAGCGCCACCGACCCTGCCGCCAGCGCAGGAGCCAGCGCCACCAGCCGCGCCTGCTGGGCCGAGTTGGCCGCGAAACAGCCCAGGCCCCACGGCAGCAGCACCGCCGCCAGCGCCAGCCATCCGCCCGCCAGCCCGAGCGGCCAGCACAGCAGGCTCGTGGCCATGCAGGCCGTGGTGGCCAGCACCACGCGCCCGGTGCCCAGCCGGTCGACCAGGCGGCTGGCCAGCACGTTGCCGAGCAGGCCGAAGGCGCCGAACCAGGCCCAGACCAGGCCGAGCTGCAGCGCGTCCGCGCCGAGGTGGCGGCGCAGCAGGGGCGCGAAGAAGCTGAAGACGACGAACTGCCCCGCCGCCTGCAGCACCGTCACCGCGATCACGCCCGGCAGCAGCCGGTGGCGCGCCACCTCGCCCCAGGCGCGGCGCGACATCGGCGCCGGCCGCACGCCCGGAGGCAGCGTGCGCCAGACCCACGCGGCCGCCAGCACCGCGCCGGCTGCCACGGCAACGAAGGCCGCCTGCCAGCCGAAGCGACCGCCGACGAAGGCGCCCAGCGGCAGGCCCGCCACCGAGGCGAGCGACCAGCCCAGGAAGATGAAGGTCACCGCCCGGCCGCGCTCGGTGGCCGGCACCAGCTGGCCGATGCAGGCCGCGGCCTGCGGCGTGAAGACGGCGGGCGCGATCACCGTCAGCATCCGCAATGCCATCAGCTCGCCGAGCCCCGTCACCGCCAGCGCGGCGAGGTGCCCGGCGGCATACCAGAGCAGGGAGAGCGTCAGCAGCACGCGGCGGTCCCATCGCGCGACGGCGCTGGCCAGCAGCGGCGCACCGATGCACATGACGGCCGCGGCGGCCGTGATGAGCTGCCCAGCGACGGCGGGCTCGACCCGGAAGGCGCGGCTGATCTCGTTGAGCGTGCCGGCGACGATCATCACGCCGGTGCCGATGACGAAATTGCCGGCCAGCAGCGCCCACTGCGCAGCGCGCGCGGCGCGTGCGCCGTCGCCGGCGTGGGAACTCACCGGCGGACCTGCAGCGCGCCGGGGTTGACGATGTTGGTGGGGTTGCCCTTGATGAAGCTGACCACGTTGTCGAAGGCCTGGCCGAAATACATCTCGTAGCTTTCCTGCTCCACGTAGCCGATGTGCGGCGTGCAGATGCAGTTCTCCAGGCGCAGCAGCGCGTGGCCCTGCAGCGGCGGCTCGCTCTCGAACACGTCCACCGCCGCCATGCCCGGACGGCCGCGGTTGAGCGCCGCCAGCAGGGCGTCGGCCTCGACCAGCTCGGCGCGCGAGGTGTTGACGAACAGGGCCGTCGGCTTCATGCGCATCAGGTCCTCCAGCCGGACGATGCCGCGCGTGTCCTCGGCCAGGCGCAGGTGCACCGACAGCACGTCCGCGTTCTCGAACAGCGCCTCGCGGCTGGGTGCGATCTGGAAGCCGTCGGAGCGGGCGCGTTCGCAGCTCGCCTCGCGGCCCCAGACGATGACCTGCATGCCGAAGGCCTGCCCGTAGCGCGCCACCAGCTGGCCGATGCGCCCGTAGCCCCAGACGCCCAGCGTCTTGCCCTTGAGCACCATGCCCAGCCCGAAGTTGGGCGGCATGGAGGCCGACTTCAGCCCCGACTGCTGCCACGCCCCGTGCTTGAGGTTGCTGATGTACTGCGGCAGGCGGCGCATGGCCGCCATGATCAGCGCCCAGGTCAGCTCGGCCGGGGCCTGCGGCGAGCCGGAGCCCTCGGCCACCGCCACGCCGAACTCGGTGCAGGCGTTGACGTCGATGTGCGCGCCGGCGCGGCCGGTCTGCGAGATCAGTCGCAGGCGGGGCAGCTTTTCCACCAGTTGGCGCGTGATCTGCGTGCGCTCGCGGACCAGCACGATCACGTCGGCGTCCTTCAGGCGCACCGAGAGCTGGCCGATCCCCTTGACCGTGTTGGTGTAGACCTTGGCTGCGTAGGCGTCGAGCTTGGAGGCGCATCGCAGCTTGCGCACCGCGTCCTGGTAGTCGTCAAGGATCACAATGTTCATGGGTTTCCATTGTGCCTTGCGCATGCCCGCGCATCGGGGCCGCCGGGGCTCCAGAGTGCCCTTGGAAGGGCGTGGTGCCGGCGCGCCGCCTTAGTGCGGGCGCCCCAGCTGCCGGCGTCAGTGCGTGAGCGGCGACCCGGCTGCCTCCAGCGCGGCCAGCCGCTCCAGCTCGGCGCAGACCTCGTCCATGCGGCCGGAGATGACCACGCCGCCTGCGGCCGGGCGGCCTTGCTGGCCGCGTTCGACCAGCCGGGTGATCTTGAGCGGCCTGGCCGGCCGGATGGCCTGCTGCGCCGCGGCGCTGCCGTGCAGGCCGCAGGCCGGCCGCACGGCCACGTAGCGCAGCGCGTGGCGGCGGCGGTGCCGGCTCTCCATCCAGCGGCCGGCGATGGACTGGAAGGGCACGAACAGGTCGGCCAGGGTGAGCAATGCGATTCCCATGTGAACTCCTGAGGGAAGGTTGAACACAGGCAGGATTCGTCGGTGGAAGGCCGCGCCAGGGTGATGGCCTGCAAGAGCAGCCATACGCCCGCCACCTGGCACGGCCCGGAATCGGTGCGGGTGCTACATCAGCATCGTGTTGCGGATCAGGCCGACGGCCAGGCCCTCGATCTCGAAGGGCTCGCCGGGCTGCACCACGATGGTGGGGTAGTCGGGGTTCTCGGCGTGCAGCTCGATTGCGTCGCGGGTGCGCTTGAGCCGCTTGACCGTGACTTCCTCGCCCAGGCGCGCCACGATGATCTGGCCGTTGCGCGCCTCCCTGGTGGCCTGCACGGCGAGCAGGTCGCCGTCCATGATGCCGGCGTCGCGCATCGACATGCCGCGCACCTTGAGCAGGTAGTCGGGCTTGTGCTGGAACAGGGTGTTCTCGACGTAGTAGGTCTGGTCGACGTGCTCCTGCGCCAGGATGGGCGAGCCGGCCGCGACGCGGCCGATGAGCGGCAGCGCGAGCTGGGCGATGCCGGGCAGGGCGAGCGACATCTGGCTCGTGCGCGACTCGCCCAGGGCGCGCAGCGCATCGCCCTTCAGGCGGATGCCGCGCGAGGTGCCGCTGACCAGCTCGATGACGCCCTTGCGTGCCAGTGCCTGCAGGTGCTCCTCGGCCGCGTTGGCGGACTTGAAGCCCAGTTCGGCGGCGATCTCGGCGCGCGTGGGCGGCGCGCCGGTGCGCGCCATGACACTGCGGATCAGGTCCAGGATCTGCTGTTGCCGGGCGGTAAGCTTGACGGCGAAGGGCGAGGCGGGCAGGTTGAGCATCGGACGACTCCTTGCAAGAACGCGGATGACCGGGGCAGGCCGGACACTGATTGCGCATCCAGTAACTGTATTTTTAACCAGTTTCTCATGATTGACAAGTGCATCGCATCACCGCCGGGGTCGGCGAAGGTCGTCGTGCTGGGCACTGGCGGCACCATCGCCGGCCGGGCCGCCGTGCAGGGCGACAACCTCGGCTACCGCGCCGGCGAGGTCGGCGTGGACGAGCTGCTGGCCGGCATCGAGGTGCCGGGCGTGGCCCTGCAGGCCGAGCAGGTGGCCAACATCGACAGCAAGGACATGGATGCCGGGGTCTGGCGCGCGCTGGCGCTGCGCTGCGCGCACTGGCTCGCGCAGGACGTGGCCGGCATCGTCGTCACGCATGGCACCGACACGCTGGAGGAGACGGCCTTCTTCCTGCACAGCGTGCTGGCGCCGCGGCGGCCGCTGGTGCTGGCCTGCGCGATGCGCCCGGCGACTTCGCTTGCGCCCGACGGGCCGCAGAACCTGCGCGATGCGATCGGCGTCGCGGCCACTCCAGGGGCGGCGGGCGTGCTCGCGGTGTGCGCGGGGACGATCCACGGCGCTCAGGCGGTGCAGAAGGTGCACCCCTACCGGCTCGACGCCTTCTCCTCCGGCGACCTCGGGCCGCTGGGCGTGATCGAGGAAGGCCGCGTGACGCTGGCGCAGGGCTGGCCGGCATCGCCGCCGGCGGCGCCGGCGCTCCTGCAGCGCATCGCCGAGCAGGCGCCGTGGCCGCGCGTGGAGATCGTGCTCAGTCACGCCGGCGCCGGCGGACGGCTGGTGGATGCGCTGCTGCGTGAACGCGCGCAGGACCCTGCCGTCGGCGTGCAGGGCCTCGTGCTGGCCGGCACCGGCAACGCGACGCTGCACCGGGACCTCGAATCGGCGGCGCAGCGGGCGCAGGCGGCGGGCGTGACCGTGGTGCGCACGACGCGCTGCCCCTTCGGCCGCGTGCTGGCGTCGGGCGCAGAGGCATTGCCGGAGGCGGTCGATCTGCCGCCGGTGAAGGCGCGCATCGCGCTGATGCTCTCGCTGATGCAGGCCGGCTGAGCCGGCCCGATGCGGCAAAAGAAAAGCCACTGCCCCGCGGGGGAGTGGCTTCGTCTTCGCGCCGCCGGCTGCAGGCCGGTGGGAAGGGGGCAGGCTCAGCCGCCCAGTGCCTCGAAGGCGCGGCGGGTGATCTCGTCGACCGAGCCCACGCCGCTGATGGCGCGGTACTGGGGCGCGCCGGCCGGGTCTTGTGCCGCCCACTGCCGGTAGTAATCGACCAGTGGGCGCGTCTGCTGGCTGTAGACGTCGAGCCGCTTGCGCACGGTCTCTTCCTTGTCGTCGTCGCGCTGGATCAGGTCCTCGCCGGTGGCGTCGTCCTTGCCTTCCACCTTGGGCGGGTTGAAGCGCACGTGGTAGGTGCGGCCCGAGGCCGGGTGCGAGCGGCGGCCGCTCATGCGCTCGATGATGTCCTCGAAGGGCACGTCGATCTCGAGCACGTAGTCGAGCTTGACGCCGGCCGCCTTCATCGCGTCGGCCTGCGGGATGGTGCGCGGGAAGCCGTCGAACAGGAAGCCGTTGGCGCAGTCGGGCTGGGCGATGCGTTCCTTGACCAGGTTGATGATCAGGTCGTCGCTGACCAGGCCGCCGGATTCCATCACCGTCTTGGCCTGCAGACCCAGTGGCGTGCCGGCCTTGACGGCTGCGCGCAGCATGTCGCCGGTGGATATCTGCGGGATGCCGTATTTCTGGCAGATGAAGGTCGCCTGGGTGCCTTTGCCGGCCCCGGGGGCGCCCAACAGGATGAGTCTCATGGTGTCCTCGGACGGTTCTTGGAATTCGTGCCGCGGTGCCGCAGGGCCTGCGTGCCGCGCGCGCCTCGCCTCGGGCGCCAACCGGTCGAGGATAGCATGCGCTCACGGGCTGACGGCCCGCTTGCAGGGCCGTTCAGGCGCCCGCCAGCAGGGCGCGCACGCGCTCCAGGTCGGCTGGCGTATCGACGCCCGGGCCGGGCGCGGCGGCGCTGACGTGCACGGCGATGCGGTGGCCGTGCCAGAGGGCGCGCAACTGTTCCAGCGACTCCAGCCGTTCCAGCGGCGAAGGCGCCAGTCGGGGGAACTGCCGCACGAAGCCGGCGCGGTAGCCGTAGATGCCGATGTGCCGCAGCGGCGGGGGCGAGGGCAGCCCGGTGGGGGTGCCCGAGGCGGCGAGATCGCGCGGCCAGGGGATGGGCGCGCGGCTGAAGTACAGCGCCATGCCGGCGTCGTCCGTCACGGCCTTCACGACGTTCGGGTTCAGGTAGTCGTCCAGGCTGTCGATCGCGTGCACGGCGGTGCTCATCGCCGCCTCGGGCCGGCGCGCCAGGGCGTCGGCCACGGCGTCGATCAGGGCCGGGTCGATCAGCGGCTCGTCGCCCTGCACGTTGACGACGATGGCGTCGTCGGGCAGCGCGAGCAGGGCGCAGGCCTCGGCCAGCCGGTCGCTGCCGCTGGGATGGTCCTGGCGGGTGAGCAGCGCCTGCACGCCGTGCGCCGCGCAGGCCTGCACGATGCGCTCGTCGTCGGCGGCGACGACAACGCGCTGCGCGCCGGACAGCGCCGCGCGCTGCGCCACCCGCACCACCATCGGCAGGCCGCCGATGTCGGCCAGCGGCTTGTCGGGCAGGCGCGTGGAGGCCAGCCGCGCGGGGATCAGGACGACGAAGCTCATGACATGGTCTCTACGCTTGCCACTTCGTGTGCGCTGCGTTCACAGGCCCAGTTCTTCGTCGGTCATCGGCCGGGCTTCGGTCTCGAGCAGGATGGGGATGCCGTCGCGCACCGGATAGGCCAGCCGCGCGCTGCGCGAGGCCAGTTCCTGCTTCTCGGCGTCCCAGGTCAGCGGGCCCTTGGTGACGGGGCAGACCAGCAGTTCAAGCAGCTTGGTGTCCATGCCGGGATGATAGTTGGGCGTCCAGCGCAGAGAAGAAGGCAGGCTCGGGCGCGAGCAGCAGCGGCACGGCCAGCGCGTCCGGCGCGACGCGCCAGAGCTTGGCGGCGTCCTTCTCCGTGCACAGCAGGGTGGTGTGCGCGGGCGGCTGCCAGCCGTCGAAGTCGTGGTGGTCGGGCAGCGCGATGCATGCGTGCGGCCGCACGCCGCGCTCGGCCAACATCTCGAAGAAGCGCTGCGGCTGCGCGATGCCGGCGACGGCCACGATGCCGCCCTGCCCGGCGAGGTCGGCCAGCGGGACGCGCCGGCCCTCGCGGCCGATGGCGTGGTCGTCCAGCCGGCGCGGCGCGTGGAAGCCGGCGAAGGCGGGCTGCCGCCCGGTGTGGACCACGATGTCGCAGCGGCGCGGCCAGGGCTCGCGCAGCGTCCCCGCCGGCAGCAGCCAGCCGTTGCCGATGCCGCGGTCGTCGAAGACGCAGATCTCCACGTCGCGCTGCAGGGCCAGGTGCTGCAGGCCGTCGTCGCTGACGATCAGCTGCAGTCCGGGCTCGCGCGCGAGCAGGGTGCGGGCGGCAGCGACGCGGTCGCGGTCGACCTGCATGGGTGCGCCGGTGGCCTGGTGGATCAGCAAGGGCTCGTCGCCGACGTCGCGCGGGTCGCTCGTTGCGATGACGGGCCGGCCGTCGTCGGTGCGGCGCCCGTGGCCGCGCGAGACCACGCCCACGCGCCAGCCGCGCGACTGCAGGTGGCGCACGACGGCGATGACCACCGGCGTCTTGCCCGCGCCGCCGGCCACCACGTTGCCGACCACCACCACCGGCACGGCCACCCGCTGCGAGCGCAGCCAGCCGCGCGCGTAGGCGGCGCGGCGCAGCGCGGCCAGCAGGCCGAACGGCAGCGAGAGCGGCCACAGCAGGCAGGCCAGCGGGCCGCGGCGGGTCCAGGCGCGCTGCAGGCCCATGGGCTGCTCCAGTGCGCGCGGGCTCAGCGCGCAGCCTGCGCGGTGGGCTGGGTGGCGAAGGTGATCTGCATCAGGCCGCTGCGGCGTGCGGCCTCCATCACGGTGATCACCGACTGGTGGGCGGCGGCGGCGTCGGCGCTGATGACGACGACACCGTCGCGCCGATCGCCCGCGGCGGCCTGCAGCGCGGCGGTGACGGCGTCGACGCTGCGCTCGGGCAGCACCGTCTTGCCCACCGCGAAGCGGCCGTCGGCGCCCACCGCCACGACGATCTCGCGTGGCCGGTCGCGCTGCGGCTCGGCGTCGGCCACCGGCAGGCGCACTTCCATCTCGGTGAACTTGCTGTAGGTGGTCGACAGCATCAGGAAGATGAGGATCACCAGCAGCACGTCGATGAACGGGATCAGGTTGATCTCCGGCTCCTCGTCGCTGCCGTGGCGGAAGTGCATGCGGCTCATCGCGGGGCTTTCGGTGCGGCGGCGGCGCGGCTCACTTGCCGCTGCGCAGCGTGGCCAGGTGGCGGGCGAAGCGCTCGCCCGCCAGTTCCAGGTTCAGCAGGTACTCGTCCACGCGGGTGCGGAAGTAGCGCCAGAAGATCAGCGCCGGGATGGCGATGATCAGGCCGAAGGCCGTGTTGTAGAGCGCGACCGAGATGCCGTGCGCCAGTTGCGCCGGGTTGCCGCTGCCCACGCCGCCGCTGGCGGGCGACTGCGAGCCGAAGATCTCGATCATGCCGATCACCGTGCCCAGCAGTCCCAGCAGCGGGGCGGCCGAGGCGATGGTGGCCAGCGCGGGCAGGTAGCGCTCCAGCTTGTGCGCCACGGCGCGGCCCCTGGCCTCCATGGCCACGCGCACGTCTTCCTCTGTGCTGCGCGGATGGGTGTTCATGGTGCGGAAGCCCGCGGCCAGCACCTCGCCGAGGGCCGAGCTCTGCTCCAGGCGCGTCACCACGTCCGGGCCGGGTACGCCGCCCTGCGATGCGGCGATGGCCTCGTCCAGCAGCTTGGGGGGCAGGACCTTGGCGGTCTTCAGGCTCACGAAGCGCTCGATGACCAGCGCAAGGGCCAGCACGGAGCACAGGAGCAGCGGCCAGATCGGCCAACCTGCGGCAACTATGATCGAAAGCAAGAGGTTCCTCCGGGCCCGGGGCCCCGCGAAATGGCGGCGATTATGACCGAGCCCTCGAGCGTGAAATGCGGCCGGCAAGCTGTCGGACTTCGCTCACAGATTCTGTGGACAACTTTGTGACTAACCCCGTTGGCAACCGTCCGCAGGCCGCATCGGCCGGGGCCTGCAACAGATCGAACGATTTTTGGGCAGTGGTTTTCTCTTGCGAATCAAGGGCTTGCACGACACCGTGCGGCTGCGCGGCGCGTTGCACACCCCGTGCGCCGCGGTGGCGGCGCCATGTGGACGACCCGGCGGGCCCGGCGGACGGGCGGCGACATGGATGAGGGCCGCGCCGCGGCGCCCCGCGTGTGGGCGGTGGGCGCGCTGTGCCGGGCCGTGGCCGACGCGCTGGCCGCCCGCTTCAACCCGGTCGCGGTGGAGGGCGAGATCTCCGGTTTCTCCCGGGCCGCGAGCGGGCACTGCTACTTCGCGCTGAAGGACGCGGCGGGCCAGCTGCGCTGCGCCATGTTCCGGCGCGCGGCGGGCCTGCTGGACTTCGACCCCGCCGAGGGCGACCGGGTGGAAGTGCGCGGCCGCCTGGCCGTCTACGAGCCGCGCGGCGATCTGCAGCTGGTGGTGGAAAGCCTGCGCCGCGCGGGGCAGGGCGCGCTGTTCGAGGAGTTCCTGCGCCGCCGCGCGCGGCTGGAGGCCGAGGGCCTCTTCGACGCGGCGCGCAAGCGGCCGATCCCGCCCGTGCCGAGGCGCATCGGGCTGGTCACGTCCCTCGGCGCGGCGGCGCTGCACGACGTGGCGACCGCGCTCGGGCGCCGCGTGCCGCACATCCCCGTGGTGCTGGCGCCGGCCGCGGTGCAGGGCGCCGGCGCGCCGGCGGAACTGATCGAGGGGCTGCGCCGCCTCGCGGCCCTGATGCCGCCGGTCGACGTCATCCTGCTGGTGCGCGGCGGCGGCTCGATCGAGGACCTGTGGGCCTTCAACGACGAGGCGCTGGCCAGGGCGGTGGCGGCCAGTCCGGTGCCCGTCATCGTCGGCGTCGGCCACGAAACGGACGTCACGCTGGCCGACTTCTGCGCCGACCTGCGCGCGCCCACGCCCACCGCGGCGGCGGAGATGGTGTCGCTGCCGCGCGCGCAGTGGCTGGCCGCGCTGGACGACGCGCAGGAGCGCCTGCGCCGCGCCGTGACGGCGCGCCTCGACGCGCAGGCGCAGCGGCTGGACATCGCCGCCGCGCGGCTGGGCCGGCCCTCCGGCGCGGCTGCGCGCCAGCGCCTGCTGCTCGGCCACCTGGGGCAGCGCATGCACCACGGCGTGGCGGCGCGGATGGCGCGCCTGTCGCAGCAGGCACAGGCGCTGCAGGACGATCTCGCCCGGGCCTTCGCGTCGGACCTCGGCCGCCGCCGCGACGCACTGGCCCGCGCCGAACGCCACCTGCAGCTGCTGGACCCGGCGCTGGTGCTGGAGCGCGGCTACGCATGGCTCACCGACGACCAGGGCCGCGCCCTCACGCGCAGCGGCCAGTTGCAGCCCGGCCAGCGGGTGCACGCGCGCCTGGCGGACGGCGAGGCCGGCCTGCGCGTGGAAGAGGTGCGCGGTGCGCTGCCGCCGGCAGACATCGCGCCTGCGTCCGACGCCGGGTCATTCAATCCTTCCTAGAATCATTGATTCGTTCTTCCTTCAACCCACCCCACGAGAGCACAACGATGGAACACGTCCTGCCCCCTCTGCCGTACGCCATGGATGCCCTGGCCCCCGAGTATTCGAAGGAGACGCTCGAATACCACTACGGCAAGCACCATGCCGCCTACGTCACCAACCTCAACAACCTGCAGAAGGGCACCGAGTTCGAGAACATGGCGCTGGAGGACATCGTCAAGAAGTCCAGCGGCGGCATCTACAACAACGCGGCGCAGATCTGGAACCACACCTTCTTCTGGAACTGCATGAAGCCCCAGGGCGGCGGCACGCCCACCGGCGCGCTGGCCAAGGCCATCGACGCCAAGTGGGGCAGCTACGACGCCTTCAAGGAAGCCTTCGTCAAGTCGGCGGTCGGCAACTTCGGCTCCGGCTGGACCTGGCTGGTCAAGAAGCCCGACGGCAGCGTGGACATCGTCAACACCGGCGCCGCCGGCACGCCGCTGACCACCGACGACAAGGCGCTGCTGACGGTCGACGTGTGGGAGCACGCCTACTACATCGACTACCGCAACCTGCGTCCCAAGTTCGTCGAGACCTTCCTGGCCAAACTGGTCAACTGGGACTTCGCCGCGAAGAACTTCGGCTGATCGCGCTGCGGCGCCTGCCCATGCGAAAAGGCCGGTCGATGACCGGCCTTTTTTCGTTGGGACGCCCGCGCCTCAGCGCGCCTTGTCGAAGAAGGGCGCGGCCAGCCGGAAGCCCGGCTTGATGTTCTTCTTGGCGAACCAGCCCTGGTTCATCTCCAGCACGTAGCGCACCGGCTCCCTGGAGCAGTGGCTGTCGGTGGACTGCGGCTGCATGTCCTCGATGTTGACGATGCGCCCGTCGTCGGCCACGAAGGCGGCGGACAGGGGGATCAGCGTGTTCTTCATCCAGAAGCACTGCGGCGAGCGCTCCTCGAACACGAAGATCATGCC
>NZ_JBIQNC010000123.1:0-15656 GCF_044462705.1 Xenophilus sp. | reverse complement strand
GGGAAGCGCTGGTCCACCGCGTCGAGCACGCGCTCCGGCTCGTCGGCCTCGGCGGCCGTCTCGTGCGAGAGGACTTCCTTCATGCGGCTGGTGTCCAGGTCGCCCGTCCAGCGGCCCACCACCACGGTGGCCACCGCGTTGCCGATCAGGTTGGTCAGCGCGCGCGCCTCGCTCATGAAGCGGTCGATGCCGAGGATGAGCGCGAGGCCCGCCACCGGCACGTGGCCCACCGCCGAGAGCGTGGCCGCCAGCACGATGAAGCCGCTGCCGGTGACGCCGGCCGCCCCCTTGGAGGTGAGCAGCAGCACCAGCAGCAGCGTGACCTGGTGCGTGATGTCCAGCGGCGTGTTGGTGGCCTGCGCGATGAACACGGCCGCCATCGTCAGGTAGATCGAGGTGCCGTCGAGGTTGAACGAGTAGCCGGTGGGCACCACCAGGCCGACGGTGGACTTGCGCACGCCCAGGTTCTCCAGCTTGGCCATCAGGCGCGGCAGCGCGGCCTCGGAGCTGCTGGTGCCCAGCACGATCAGCAGTTCCTCCTTGATGTACCTGACGAGCTTCCACACCGAGAAGCCGTGCACGCGCGCGACGATGCCCAGCACCACGAAGATGAACAGCAGGCAGGTGGCGTAGAAGGTGCCCATCAGCAGCGCCAGCGACTTGAGCGAGCCCACGCCGTACTTGCCGATGGTGAAGGCCATCGCGCCGAAGGCGCCGATGGGCGCGACCTTCATGATGTAGCCGACGATGACGAACAGCACGTGCGAGGTCTTCTCGATCATGTCGAACACCAGCGTGCCGCGGCCGCCGAAGCGGTGCAGCGCGAAGCCGAACATCACCGCCACCAGCAGCACCTGCAGCATCTCGCCCTTGGCGAAGGCGTCGACGATGGTGCTGGGGATGATCGCCAGCAGGAAGTCCACCGTGCCCTGCATCTTGCCGGGCGCGGTGTAGGCGGCGATGGCCTGGGTGTCGAGCGTGGCCGGGTCCACGTTCATGCCGGCGCCGGGCTTGACCAGGTTGACGATGACCAGGCCCAGGACCAGCGCCACCGTGCTGCCGATCTCGAAGTACAGCAGCGCGTAGCCGCCGGTCTTGCCGACCTTCTTCATGTCCTCCATGCCCGCGATGCCGACCACCACGGTGCAGAAGATGATCGGCGCGATGATCATCTTGATGAGCTTGATGAAGGCGTCGCCCAGCGGCTTCATGTCGGTGCCGAGCGACGGGTAGAAGTGGCCGAGCAGCACGCCCAGCACGATGGCCGTCAGCACCTGGAAGTACAGCGACCGGTAGAAGGGTTTGGAAGAGGAGGAGGGCGGGGAAATGTCGTCGTGTGCCATGGCGCAGCCGCTTGTCTCTGGAAGGAAAGGGCTGTCTCCTGGGCAAGGACGATGCCAGCGCCGCCGGCCCGCCGGACGCGCGCAAGTGCTTGATTTGCAAGGGGATGCGGCCGGCCGCCCGGGGCCGCCGCCGGCGGTGCCGGAATCCCGCCCGGCCCCGCGTCGAACCCGCCGGACGCGGATGCCCGGGAAAACCCTGGGTCAGCCCGTGGCGCGGCCCATGCCGAAGGCCTCGTGGCGCGCGGCCACCGCGTCCACGTCGTGGCTGAGCACCACCAGGTCGTGCATGGCGCCGTCGCGGTCGGCCACGTGGCGGTGCAGCAGCGCCTCGGGCCGGAAGCCCAGGTCCTCGAAGATGGCGATGGCGCCGCGCTGGGCGATGGTCATCTGCGCCACCAGCTTCTTCAGGCCCAGCTCCAGCGCCTGCGCGAAGCACTCCTGGATCAGCGCGCGCCCCAGCCCCTTGCCGCGGCCGGCCGGCGACACCAGCACGCGCAACTCGCCCACGTGGCGCGACCAGCTCAGCCGGTCGATGGCGATGGCCGTGCAGCCGACCATGGTGCCGCCGTCGCGCGCGGCGAGGCTGGCCAGGTGGCCCTTGTCCAGCGCGCGCATCCAGGCATCGATCACCTTGGGGTGGCTGATGTCGCGCGGCACGAAGAGCAGGTCGTCGGCCGGCAGCCCGGCCACGAAGGCGACCAGCGCCTCGCGGTCGCCGCTGGTCATGCGGTCGATCTCGATCGGCGTGCCGCCGCAGTCGATGCGGCGCGGGTAGGTGCGGATGTCGGTGTCGGTCATAGGGAGCGCCCCTCCAGCCAGGCGTCGAGCTTGGGCCACATGCGCTTGACGGCGTTGGGGCCGGCGGCAATGCTGACGTGGCCGCCCGGCAGGACGACCTCCTCCTTGTCGGCCGAGCCGACGCGCTGCACCAGCGGCGCCGCGCAGGCCGGCGGCACGATGTGGTCGTACTGCGCCACCACGTGCAGCAGCGGCACGGTGATGTCGCCCAGGTCGACCGGGCGCCCGCCGATGCGCAGCGTGCCTTCGTACAGCGCGTTGCGGCGCAGCAGCTCCTGGGTGGTCTGGCGGAAGTAGCCGCCGGGCAGCGGCAGCGTCTCGTTGCCCCAGCGCTCCATCATCCGGAAGCCCTTGACGAACTGGTCGTTCCAGAGGTTGTCCCACAGCCGGATCTGCCCGGCGACGCGGCTGGCCGGCCGCAGCGCCTCGAAGCCGCCGGCGACGAAGTCGGCGGGCACGATGCCGTTCTTCTCGACGAAGCGGTCCACGTCGAAGCTCTTCTCGTCCGCCATGGCGCGGAACAGCGCCATCTGCGAGAAGTCGACGGGCGTGGTGAAGCAGGCCAGGTTCCTCACCGGCCCGTCGGCGTGCAGCGACTGGTAGATCACCGACAGCATGCCGCCCGCGCAGTAGCCGATCAGGTTGATGTCCTCCTCGCCCGAGTCCTGCTGTACCCGGCGGATGCAGTCGGGGATGAAGTCCAGCGCGTAGTCGTCGATCTTCAGGTCGCGCTCGCGCGGCGAGGGCGCGTGCCAGTCGATCATGTAGACGTCGTAGCCGCGCTGCAGCAGGAACTCGATCAGGCTCTGGCCCGGCGCCAGGTCGAGGATGTAGCCCTTGTTGGTGGGCGCCATCACGATCAGCAGCGGGATGCGGTAGACCTCGTCCGTCACCGCGTGGTAGTGCACCAGCTCCAGCGTGCCGCGGCGGTGCAGCGAGGTCTTGGGCGTGCGCCCGACGGTGGGCGGCGGCGCGCCGAGCAGCTCGATGCCCTTGAGGCTGCGCTGCACCGCGCGCTCGACCTCCAGCCGCAGGCGCTCGGCCAGGGCGGGGTCGTCCTGGCGCGCGGGGGCGGTTTGGGTGGCCATGGCTCAGCGCTTCGAGGTGCGGCGCGCCGCGGTGGTCTTCCCGGCCGGGGCCCTGGCGGCGCGGCGCGCGGGCTGCGGCGCGGGTTCGGGCGCGGCGGCGGGCGCGGCCGCCGCGGTCTGCGGCCTGCGCGTGCGGGCCGGCCGGGGCACGCTCTCCTGCGCAGGCAGCAGGCGGTCGAGCTTCTCCTCGACGCGCTGCAGCGCGGCCATCACCTCCGCCAGGTCCTTGCGGCTGGGCAGCTGGGCGCGCCGCAGGTAGGCCTCGACCATCTTCTCGAACACCTGCTGCATGCCGGTGCCGACGGTGGTGGCGTGCTGCAGCGAGCGCATCAGCTCGGGCGACTTCATGCCGCCGGCGGCCAGCGCGTTGGCATCGTTCTCCAGCCGGGCCAGCGCATCGCGCCACATCTGCAGCGGGTCGGGGAACAGCGAGGACGCCATCTCGGGTCTCCTTGTCTTCTTCTGCCGCCGGCCGGCGAAGCTGCCCGGCCGCCGCGGCGCGTGGCCGCCCCTGCAATGTAGCGGCTCATCCGGGCGGCGTGGGCAGGGTCTTCAGCCGGCCTGCACCGCATGCCCGGCGATCGCGTCCACGATCGGCGCCCAGGTGGACTGCGGCAGGGCGTGGCCCATGTGCGGGATCGTCACCATGCGCGCGCCCGGCACGCTGCGCGCCACGTCGCGGCCGCATTCGATCGGCACCAGCGGATCGGCGTCGCCGTGGATCACCAGCGTGGGCGCGCGCACCGAGGCCAGGCGCTCGCGCCGGCTGCCCGAGGCGAGGATGGCCGCGAGCTGGCGCGCGTAGCCGGCCGGGTTGAGCCCGCGCGCGTAGGCGCGCTCGGCGCGCGGCGCGTCCAGCGCCTCCTCGTGCGTGTCGCTGCCGGCGCGCAGCACCTTCATCACCTGCTGGTGGCGCGCGACGTAGCCGGCGCGGTCGGTGGGGGTGGGCGTCATCAGCACCTGCAGCGCCTCCGGCCGCGGCGGCGGCAGGTCGGGCGCGCCGCTGGTGGCCATGATCGACACCAGCGTGCGCACCCGCTGCGGGTGCCGCAGCGCGATCTCCTGCGCGATGGCGCCGCCCATGGAGGCGCCCACCACGTGCGCGCCGTCGATGCCCAGCGCGTCGAGCAGGGCCACCGTGTCCTGCGCCATGTCGGCCAGCGTGTAGGGCACGCTGGCGGCGTCGATGGGCAGGCCCGCCAGCGCCTGCCCGAGCAGCCTGCCGATGTCGGGCAGGCCGGCCGCGGCGAGGTGGGTCGACTGGCCGATGTCGCGGTTGTCGAAGCGGATCACGCGAAAGCCGCGCGCGGCCAGTTGCCCGCAGAAGGCCTCGTCCCACGCGATCATCTGGGTGCCCAGGCCCATGATGAGCACCAGCGGCGGCGCCGCCGGGTCGCCGAAGCTGTCGTAGGCCAGCGTCATGCCGTTGCAGGCGGCGAAGAGGGTCGGGGGTGGATCGCGGTGCATGGTGGTGAGGGTGATGGCCTGTCTTGTTCCGGCCGTCTTGTCGCACACGAGGCGCCGCGGCCGAAAGGTTCGATCAGACCACGCGGCGGTGAGTTTGGGCCAGACCTGCGCACGTGGGGAATCTCCCCGTATCTGCGCGGGCCGGCCGTTCGTTATCCTCGCGGCCCCATGTGCGGCAGACGTCGCGGTGTCGACGTCCCGAGGGAGAAAGAACCGTGCACCGCTCGCCACCCGACTTCGAGCCGCGCGTCTATACGCCCCAGCGGATCGCCGCCGTCGTCGCCACGCTGGCGGAGGACGGCGTCGCCGCGGCCGAGGTGCTGCGCGGCAGCGGCGTCGGCGAGGCCGAGCTGCACACGCCGGCGACGCGCATCTCCTACGCCCAGGTCGTCACCGTGTTCCGCAACGCGCTGCGGCTCTCGCGGGACCCCGCGGTGGCGCTGCGCGCCGGCGCGCGCATGCACATCACCGCCTACGGCATCTGGGGCTATGCGCTGCTGAGCAGCCGCACCTGCGCCGAGATGCTGGAGTTCGCGGTCAAGTACCGCCGCGTCATCGGCCCCATGGCCGACATGCGCTACGACCACGCCGCCGATCCCTCGGTCTGCGCCTTCGAGGCGGTGCTCACGCCCGATCCGCGCGACGAGCTCCACCGCTTCGCCATCGAGTTCACCTACGCCGCGCACCAGACGCTCAGCCGCGACATCTACGGCGACGGCTTCGGCTTCTCGGCGGTGCGCGTGGCCTACCCGGAGCCGGCCCATGCGCAGGCGTGCCGCGCCTTCTTCGGCTGCCCCGTGCACTTCGGCCAGCCGTGCAACGAGTTGCAGTTCGACGCCGCGTGGAGCACGCGCCCGCCCAGCACGCACGACCCGATCACCCACGCGATGACGCGCGAGATGTGCCAGCAGTTCCTGTCCGAGCTGGCGCACGCGGGCGGCACCGCGGCCAGGGTACGGCAGGCGCTGACGCAGCAGATGCCCTGGCGCTTCCCCAGCATCGAGTCGATGGCCCGCGAGATCGACATGGAGCCGCGCACCCTGCGCCGCCGGCTGGAGATGCAGGGCACCTCGTACCGCCAGATCCTGGCGGACGTGCGGCGCGCGCTGGCCATCGAGTACCTGCGCAAGACGCGCATGACCACCGAGGAGATCGCCAGCCGGCTGGGCTACAGCGACGCGGCGAACTTCCGGCATGCCTTCGCGCGCTGGACGGGCAAGACCCCGCAGGCCTACCGCCAGCGCTGACGCGCGCGGCCCGCGCCGCCCGGCCTGAAATCACCGGGAAGCGGGCCGATCGCACCTTTTCATGTCGCGGCGCGCGCGGAAAGATGGCCGCACGCCGACGCCGCGTGCCACGGATGCAGGGCACGGCGACGACGCACACAAGCGCCGGCCGGGCCCGTCCCGCCACGGCGCGAAGGAGACGACATGAAGGCACCGGGCCCCAGGCACCGGGACGCCCGGGCGCGCCGGCCCGGGCCCGAGAAAACCACGCTGTCACGCACATCGCGCCCTGCGCGCGGGCGGCCCTTCGCGCGCCGGCCCGGCCAAGCATCACTTCCTGGAGACGAACGATGAACGACAAGCCCTGGCTGGCTTCCTACCCCGACGGCGTGCGCTGGGACGCCGACATCCGGCCCACGCCCGTGCAGCAGATCCTGGCCGACGCCGTCGCCGGCTTCCCCGACCGGCCGGCCATCGACTTCATGGGCCGGCGGCTGAGCTACCGCGAGCTGGGCGCGCTGGCGGACCGCGCCGCCGCGGGCCTGCAGAAGCTGGGCGTCGGCCCCGGCGTGCACGTGGGCCTGTTCCTGCCCAACACGCCGCACTACCTGATCGCCGTCTTCGGCGTGCTGCAGGCCGGCGGCACGGTGGTCAACTATTCGCCGCTCGACGCCGCCAAGGTGCTGCAGCACAAGATCGAGGACAGCCGCACCGACTTCCTCCTCACCCTGGACCTGGCCGCCCTGTACCCGCAGATGGCCGCCATGCTCGGCAGGACGCGGCTGAAGAAGCTCATCGTCGGCAGCGTGGCCGAGATGACCGGCGCGCCCGAGGCGGTGGCCGCGCAGATGAAGGCGAAGAACGAGACCGTCGAGCTGCCGGCCGACGACCGCCACCTGCGCTTCGCCGAGCTGATCGACAACGACGGCCGGTACACGCCCCACCCGGTGGGCGACCCGCGTGAGGCGCTGGCCGTCCTGCAGTACACCGGCGGCACCACCGGGCTGCCCAAGGGCGCGATGCTCACGCACGCCAACCTGTCCTCGGCCGTCGAGCAGGTGGTGATCACGCAGTTCGGCACGCCGCCGGTGCTGGCGATGGGGCAGGAGAAGCTGCTGGCCGTGCTGCCGCCCTTCCACATCTACGCGCTCACGGTGAACCTGCTGCTGGGCGTGCGCCTGGCCGCCGAGATCGTGCAGCACGTGCGCTTCGACCCCAAGGCCGCGCTGCGCGACATCGCCGAGAAGAAGCTCACCACCTTCTGCGGCGTGCCCACCATGTTCACCGCCGTCATCGGCGACCCCGACACGCCGAAGCACGACCTGCACTCGCTCAAGCTGTGCAACTCCGGCGGCGCGCCGCTGCCGGTGGAGGTGGGCGAGCGCTTCAAGGCCGTGACCGGCACCTGGCTGGCCGAAGGCTGGGGCATGACGGAGACCTCGCCCACCGGCACCTTCTCGCCGGCGCACGGCAAGCGCAAGGCCGGCTCCTGCGGCATCCCGCACCCGGGCGTGACCATCCGGATGCTCGACCTGGAGGACCCGACCCGCTACGTGCCGCTGGGCGAGAAAGGCGAGATGTGCATCCAGGGCCCGAACGTGATGAAGGGCTACTGGAACAAGCCCGAGGCCACGGCCGAGAGCACCACCTTCGACGGCCTGTTCCGCACCGGCGACGTCGCCTACATGGACGAGGACGGCTTCGTCTTCATCGTCGACCGCTGCAAGGACATGCTGCTGTGCAGCGGCTACAACGTCTACCCGCGCGTGCTGGAGGAGGCGATCTACCAGCACCCTGCCGTGCACGAGGTGGCGGTGATCGGCGTGCCCGACGCCTACCGCGGCCAGTCGCCCAAGGCCTTCGTCACGCTCAAGCCGGGCGCCGCGCCCTTCACGCTGGAGCAGTTGCAGGCCTTCCTGAAGGACCGGCTGGGCAAGCACGAGATGGTGCACGGCCTGGAGATCCGCGACGCCCTGCCGAAGACGCCGGTGGGCAAGCTGTCGAAGAAGGACCTGGTCGAGGAAGAGGCGCGCCGGCGCGAGGCCGCCTGAAGCGGCGCGGCCGCGCCTCGCCCCCTTCTTCCCTTCCCCCGTTCCCCGGCGGCGCGCCGGGGCCGTCTCTTTTCCAACCAGGGCATTCGCCATGCACCACCTCAGCGGCCTCGACGCCTCCTTCCTGCACTTCGAAACCCCCGAGACGCCGATGCACGTCGGCAGCCTGATGCTGCTGGAGCTGCCGCCCGGCTACGACGGCGACTACTACGAGGACGTGAAGGCGATGGTCGGCGCGCGCCTGCACCTGGCCTCGGTGCTGGCGCGCAAGCTGGCGCCGATGCCCTTCGAGCTGGCCGAGCCGGTGTGGATCGACGACGACGACATCGACCTGGACTACCACGTGCGCAGCCTGACGCTGCGCCGGCCGGGCTCCATGGAGCAGCTGCACCACCTCGTCGCGCGGCTGCACTCCAGCCTGCTCGACCGCAGCCGCCCGCTGTGGGAGATGTACGTCATCGAGGGCCTGGAGGACGGGCGGGTGGCCTTCTACACCAAGGCGCACCACAGCGGCGTGGACGGCAAGGCGGGCACCGAGCTGGCCAAGGTCATGTACGACATCTCGCCGAAGATCCGCGAGGTGCCGCCGCCGCGGCGGCGCGCCGGCGGCAGCGGCGGCTACCAGCTCGGCGTGGCCGAGTTGCTGCGCGCGGCGGTCTCCAACACGGCGCTGCAGTACCGCAAGCTGGCCGAGCTGCTGCCCACCGCCGCGCGCGCGCTCACCGCCGCCGGCAGCGTGCTGGCCAGCCAGCAGACGGGCCGCGGCGAGCGCCCGCTGACCCTGGGCCTGGCGCCCAAGGCCATGTTCAACGACTCCATCACCAACCAGCGTTCGTACAGCACGCTGTCGCTGCCCTTCGACGAGCTGAAGGCGCTGGGCAAGCGGGTCGGCGGCACCGTCAACACCATCGTGATGGCGATGTGCAGCGAGGCGCTGCGGCGCTTCATGAAGGAGCGCGGCCTGCTGCCCAAGGAGGCGCTGATCGCCGGCGTGCCGGTGAGCCTGCGCACCGAGGGGGACGACGCGATGAACAACCAGGTCTCGATGGTGCGGGTGGACCTGGCGACCGACATCGCCGACGCGGGCGAGCGCTTCAAGGCGATCCACGCCTCCTCCGAGGCGGCCAAGGCCGTGGTGCGCGAGCTGCGGCCGGTGCTCGGGGTGGACGTGCCGGTCACCGGATCGCCGTGGCTGATGACCAGCCTGGCCTCGCTGTACGGCCGCTCCAACCTGGCGCGCCGGCTGCCGCCGGTGGCCAACGTGCTGATCTCCAACGTGCCCGGGCCGGCCGTGCCGCTGTACGTGGCGGGCGCGCGGATGATGCACTTCTACCCGGTGTCGATCCCCTACCACGGCACGGCGCTGAACATCACGGTGCAGAGCTATGCCGGCTCGCTGGACTTCGGCCTCACCGCCTGCCGCCGCATCCTGTCGCAGGAGGAGTCGTACGAATTGATCGGCCACCTGCGCGACGCGCTGGAGCAGATCCGGCAACTGCCCGGCGTCGACGGCGCGGCCGCGCCCGCCGAGCCGTCCGCCGCGAGGAAACCGCGCACGCCGCGCGCCGCCCCCGTCGGCAAGGCCGCCGCGGCGCCGCGGCGCAAGCCGGCCACGGCCGCCCGGCGCGGCGGCCGCCCGTCCGCCTGATCCCCTTCCCGCATCTCTTCCACGGCAAAGACAGGAGACGACACCATGAACCCGGCCCAGGCGCGCAGCGGCGCGCACGCAAGCTACGACGCGCAGGACGAGGCGCTGTTCTCCAAGGTGAGCTGGCACCTGCTGCCATTGCTGGTCATCTGCTACATCGTCGCCTTCATCGACCGCATCAACATCGGCTTCGCCCAGCTCCAGATGAAGCAGACGCTGAGCTTCAGCGACGAGGCCTATGCGCTGGGCGCGGGCATCTTCTTCATCGGCTACTTCCTGTTCGAGGTGCCGAGCAACCTCATGCTCGAGAAGATCGGCGCGCGCAAGACGCTGCTGCGCATCATGTTCTGCTGGGGCATCGTGGCCTCGGCCATGATGTTCGTGCAGACGCCGACGCAGTTCTACGTGCTGCGCTTCCTGCTGGGCGCCTTCGAGGCGGGCTTCTTCCCCGGCGTCATCCTGTACCTGACCTACTGGTACCCCTCGGCGCGGCGCGGCAAGGTCATCTCCATCTTCATGACGGCCACCGCGATCGGCTACCTGATCGCCGGCCCGCTCTCGGGCGCGATCATGAAGTACATGGACGGCCTGGGCGGCCACCACGGCTGGCAGTGGCTGTTCGTGGTGCAGGGCCTGCCCGCGTCCGTGCTGGGCATCGCCGCCTTCTTCTGGCTGAAGGACCGGCCGGAGGACGCGGGCTGGCTCGCGCCGACCGAGAAGCTGCTGCTGCGCGAGCACCTGGAGAACGACGCGCACACCGTCGAGGTCGCCTCGCACGGCTCCTTCTGGGCGCTGCTGCGCGACCCGAAGGTCTTCACCATGGCGCTGGTGTACTTCCTGTTCCTGGGCGCCAACTACACGCTGGTGTTCTTCATGCCGACGCTGATCAGGAGCTGGGGCGTCGCCGACGTGTTCGTGATCGGCCTGCTGGCCGCCATCCCGGCCGTGGTGGGCGCCATCGGCATGGTGTTCGTGGGGCGCAGCTCCGACCAGCGCCTGGAGCGCCGGCGGCACTTCTTCTTCTGCGTGGCGCTGGCCGCGGCGGGGCTGCTGGTGGCCGCGCTCGCGCAGGGCAACATGGTGCTCGGCCTGGCCGGGCTGGCCGTCATGGCGATCGGCCAGTCGGCCAACACGCCGATCTTCTTCGCCGCGGTCAGCGAGTACCTGCCCCGCGCCTCGGCGGCCGGCGGCATCGCCCTGATCAGCAGCCTGGGCAACCTGGACCCGTCGGTGATGCCGCCGCTCACCGCCTGGATCAACACCAGCACCGGCAGCCCGGCCGCCAGCATGTATTTGACGATGGGCCTCTGGCTGCTGGCCGGCGTCATCCTGATGCGGGCCATCCGGCCGGCGGCGGCGCCGGCCGTGCGCCTCGTGCCGGCCTGAGGCGGATCAGCCCACCGAGGCGGCCTGCCGGGCCGCCTCCAGGTGGACGCGCGCGCGCTCGGCCAGCGCCATCTCGCCCGGGGTGCTGGGCGTGAAGGCGTCCACCGGCAGCGGGCGGCCGTGCGAGTCGACGGCGACGAAGACGATCAGGCACTCGGTCGTCTTGGTCATCTGGCCGCCCTTCATGTCGCCGCTGCGCACCTCCACCGCGATGTTCATGCTGGTGCTGCCGGTGTAGGCCAGCCGGGCCTCCACCTCCACCAGGTCGCCGATCATGATCGGCCGGTGGAAGCGGATGCTGCCGATGAACACCGTCACGCAGTAGTTGTGCGACCAGGTCGTGGCGCAGGCGTAGCCGGCCTCGTCGATCCACTTCATGACGGTGCCGCCGTGGACCTTGCCGCCGAAGTTGACGGTGCTCGGTGCGGCGAGAAAACGCAGGGTGATCGACGACATGGGCAACCTCGGCAGGCCGTGGAGAGGCGGCGATTATGCGAGCGCCGGCGCCTTTTCGGCGGCCGCCCGTCGGGGCGTGCGCGGCTTCCAGCGCAGCGCGTGCTTTTCCACACCGTGCCACGAGGCGAAGGCCAGCGCCATCGTGCCGGCGATGGCCAGCAGCAGCACCGCGCCCCAGGGCAGCCGGTCCTTGTAGAGCCAGATCATCAACTGCTGGGTGGGGAAGGCGTAGATGTACAGCCCGTAGGAAACGTCGCCGAAGCGCCCCAGGCGCCGCACCACCGGCCAGGAGGAGGTGCCCACCCACACCGCGGTGAGCGGCACCCACAGCACCAGCGCCAGCACCTGCTGGTGCGCGGCATAGGCCACCGCGCCGGCGGCCCATGCCGCGGCCAGCAGCGGCCAGGCGCCCGGCCCGGTGGTGCGCGGGCGGTGGTAGTGGCACAGCATGCCGAAGGCGAAGCACAGCATGAATTCGAGCGGCATGTCGCGCCGCACGATCCAGCCGTAGCGCCACGGCGCCGGCCACAGGTAGCCGACGGCCACCGCCACCAGCAGCACGGCCAGCAGCGGGCGCCAGCGCGGGCGCAGCAGGCCCAGGGCGCCGACCACCGCCAGCGCCACGTAGCACTTCATCTCGATCGGGATGGTCCACAGCGAGCCGTTGATCACCCGGCCCAGCACGTTGCCCTCGAAGCCGGTGGGCAGGAAGAGCTGGTTGGAAAAGCGCAGGATCTTGAAGTAGCGCCGGAACAGCGGATCGTGCACGTAGTCGCGCCAGGGCATCGAGCCGATCAGCGGCCCCAGCACGCAGGCCGTGAGCACCACCGCCACCGCCAGCGCGGGCCACACCCGCAGCAGCCGGCGCGCCATGAAGGCGTGCAGGCGCGGGTCGTTGTCCCAGCTCTGCGCCACCAGGAAGCCGCTGATCGAGAAGAACACCAGCACGGCCACGCCGCCCCAGGAGTGCACCTCGAACAGGCCGGCCTCGCCGTGGCCGGTGAGCGAGAACTGGTGCGACACCAGCACGGTGAGCGCCGCCACCATGCGTACGGCGTCGAAGTTGTTGAGGCGGTGGGCGGGCAGGGCGGGCGGCATCGGGTCGGGGCGGAGGGCGCCCCGGATTATTGACGCCGCCGCGCGGCGCTCAGGGAGACGGCGACAGGCCCGCCGCCTTCAGCACGCGGGCGTAGCGGTCGGCCTCGCTGCGCACGTAGTCGGCGAACTGGGCGGGCGGGCGGGTGTCCGGCTCTGCGCCCATGTCCTTCAGCCGGGCCGCCATCTCCGGCGACTTCATGATCGCCGCCATCTCCGAGGACAGCCGCTGCGCCGCCTCGCGGGGGATGCGGGCGGGCGCGAAGAGGGCGAACCATGCGCTCACCTCGAAGCCCGGCAGCCCGCCCTCGGCCACCGTCGGCACCTCCGGCAGGAGGGCGTTGCGCTGGCGCGAGGTGACGGCCAGCGCGCGCAGCTTGCCCTGGGCGATGTTGGGCATCGCGGTGCTCTGCAGGTCGAACATCACCGGCACGTGGCCGGCCAGCACGTCGGCCAGCGCCGGCGCGCTGCCGCGATAGGGCACGTGCAGCAGCTTGACGCCGGCGTCCGACGCGAGCATCTCGCCGGCCAGGTGGTTCGACGTGCCGGGGCCGGCCGAGGCGTAGCTGACGGAGCCGGGCTGCGTCCGGGCCGCCTGGAGCAGGTCGGCCAGCGTCCTGTACGGCGACTGCGGGTTGGCCACCAGCACGAAGGGGATGGAGGCCAGCGGCGCGATCGTCACGAAGTCCTTCACCGGGTCGTAGCCCACCTTGCTCATCGCCGGGTTGATGGCGTGCGAGCTGACCGTGCCCAGCAGCAGCGTGTAGCCGTCCGGCGCCGCCTCGGCCACGAAGCGCGTGCCGATGGCCGTGCCGGCGCCGGCCTTGTTCTCGACCACCACGGTTTGCCCGAGCCGCTCGCCCAGCTTCTGGCCGACGCTGCGCGCCAGGATGTCGGCGGTGCCGCCGGGCGGGTAGGGCACCACCAGCGTCACCGGCCGGGCGGGATAGGTCTGCGCCTGGACGGCGAGGCCGGCCGAGGCGAGTGCGAGGGCGGCCACGGGCAGCGCGAGGCGGCGGATCGGAAGAGGCAGGAACTTCATCGTCGTGGGGACTCCGCGAAAACGGGGGGACGGACATCCGAGGCTCGGCGGCCTCTGCCGCGCATGATGTGAAGCCGGCCGGCGGCTTGTCCAATACCGAGTGAGGGCCCGCGTGATTCGTCCGTCGAATCACCGATCCGGTTTGCCCTAGCGGCGGGCCGTGCGCAGCGCGATCGAGACGAAGGCCTGGATCACGGGGTTGTCGTTGCCCGGCGCGTAGGCGAGCACGAGCTCGTAGGTGCGCGGCGGCCGCCGGTCGGCGATCTCGAGCAGTACCACGTCCTCCATGTGCAGCCGGGCCATCGAGGCCGGCACCAGGGCCACGCCCAGCCCACCGGCCACCAGCGTGAGGATGGCCTGCATCTGCGAGGCCTCCTGCACCACGCGCGGCAGGAAGCCGGCCTCCTGGCAGACCGACAGCACGGCGGCGGCGAAGCCCGCGCCTTCCGCGCTCGGGAAGCCGACGAAGGACTCGGCCGCCAGCTCGCGCAGCCGCACCCGCTCGCGGCCGGCCAGCGGGTGGCTGGCCGGCACCGCCAGCGCGAAGGGCTGCGCCTTCAGCCGCACCAGCTGCAGGCCGCCGGCGTCGAAGACCGGGCCGACCACCAGCGCCAGGTCGATCTCGCCGCTGCGCAGGCCCTCCAGCTGGCGCGTCGTGGTCTCGGCGGTGAGCTGCAGGTGCACCGTCGGGTAGTCGTGGCGGAAGCGCTTGAACACGCCGGGCAGCAGGTCCAGCGCCGCGCTGGGCACGAAGGACAGGCGCAGCGTGCCCTCCTGGCCCAGGCCGGTGCGCCGCGCGCGGTCCGCGGCCATCGCCGCCAGCTGCAGCAGCCGCACCGCGTCCTTGTGGAAGGCCACGCCGGCGGGCGTGAGGCGCACGTGGTGCCTGCTGCGGTCCAGCAGGCGCGTGCCCAGCGTGCCTTCCAGGTTCTGCATCGCCACCGACAGCGGCGGCTGCGACATGTGCAGCCGCTGGGCGGCGCGGCGGAAGTTCAGCTCCTCGGCCACCACCACGTACTGGCGCAACTGGCGGAATTCGAACATCGTGGCTTCTCCTTCCCGGCGCGGCCGGGTGGCGAGATACACCCGGCGAATCACGCGGTCCGGTCGATAGTATTGGATGTATCAAGGGCGAATGCCTAGCATGGCCGGCATTCCCCACTGCACCCACGGCCAGCCGAAGGACCGCCAGCATGCAAGCTTCCCTGCTCGAAGAGATCGTCACCGTCCCCAACCCCTACCCGGTGGTCGCCTCGGTCGAATACCCCGAGGTCTGGCGCCTGTGCACCCAGGCGCGCGAACTGGCCTGGGACCCGATGGCGATCGACCACGCCGACCTGCAGGCGGCGGACCTGCCGCCCGAGGTGCGCCGCGCCGGCGCCGAGTGGTGGAGCCTGCGCGCCTGGATGGAGCACGGCGCCACGCCCTACGGCGCCGAGCGCCTGCGCGAGGCGATCTTCGACCACCAGCCCTTCGAGGTGAAGCAGCACATCACCAACTTCATCGCCGAGGAGTTCCGCCACCACGAGGCGAGCTTCCGCATCGCGCAGGCGCTGGGCGGCTACGAGCCGACGCCGCGGGCCGACTACTTCAAGGACATCATCCCGAAGTTCCATGACGAGTCCGACGAGAAAGCGATGAGCTTCTTCGCCGGCCTGTCGGTCAACACGCTGTTCGAGCAGCTCTCGGGCGAGCTGCTGCAGGCGCGCTACGAGAACGCCCGCTTCGAGTCGATCCGCGAGGCCTGCCGGCTGATCCTGCGCGACGAGGCACGCCACATCCAGTTCGGCCGCATCATCATGCGCCGCTTCTTCGACGAGCTGCCGGCCGCGGAGAAGCAGACCATCGGCGCCAAGGTGGCGAAGAAGCTGCGCGGCAGCCTGCTCAACGGCGTCTACGCGGTGGTGAACCTGCCCGCCGACGAGCGCGCGCGCTCCGGCCGCAACCGCGCGCTGGCGGCCGAGTACGGGCTGGGCGCCACCCACCCGGACGAGGAGATGGACATCATCCGGCGCGGCGTGAACCAGATCCGCGAGGACGTCGGCGTCTACGGCGT
>NZ_JBIQNC010000122.1:0-15837 GCF_044462705.1 Xenophilus sp. | reverse complement strand
TCAACCAGCAACGCGTCCGGCGCATCGACCTGGCGTCCAACGACGAAGACGTGCGCCGGGCGTTCGAGACCGACGACTCGGCCGTGAACAGGACCATACCGCTGCCCTTGTCGATGCTCGAATCGCAGGCCGGCTTGCAGTTCCAGTTCCTGTATCCCCCTCCCGTGCAGGCCGAATGCCGGGGCGCCTACATCGATGTCCGGCGCAGCGCCATCGATCCGCGCTCCACCATCGACCTGTCGGGCCTGCCCCATCACAAGGCCATGCCCGACCTGGCGGCCTTCGGCACCTCGGGCTTCCCGTTCACGCGCATGGCCGATTTGTCGGATACCGTGGTGGTCCTGCCGGCTTCGCCGGGCGAGCACGAACTCTCGGCCTTCTTGTCGCTGCTGGGCAAGATGGGGCAGGTTACCGGCTATCCGGCCACAGACCTCAGCGTCGTCCGGGATGCGGAAGAGCTCCACGACAAGGACGTGCTCTTGCTTGAGGCGGGCGGACGCTCCGACCTGCTGTCCCAATGGGCCGGACGCCTGCCTGTGGCGCAGCGGGCGCGTTCTTTCTCGGCCGACAGCGACAGCTTTGCGGCATGGGTGTCCACGTTCGCCGACTGGGTCGGCCGAATGACGCATCGGGGCGCGTCCGCCGGCTCTGTGGCGGCGCCCGCCGGCGGGGCCTATCTGGCGGGTTTCGAGTCGCCCGTCAGCCGGGGCCGCAGCGTCGTGGTGTTTGCCGGGGCCGACGGCCGCAGCCTGCTCAGCGCGGTCGATCTGCTGATCTTCGATGAAGAACAGAAAAGCCGGCTGCAAGGCGGCCTGGCCGTGGTGCGCGACGGCCGCATCGAATCGCTGTCGGATGCCAAGAGCTATCACGTGGGCAATATGGGGCCTTATCAGACCGTTTCCTGGTTCTTGTCCTCGCATCCCTTGATATTGTTTGTGCTTTACCTGTTGGCTGCGGTCTTGATCGCAATCGTTCTGTATCTGTCACTGCGTGCGCGAGCCCAGAGGCGTCTGCGGGTCGGACGTCCCGATTCGCGGTAAACGAAAAGAGCTTAGCTGATGAAATATCCCTTCCTGTGTTTTCGCTCGGTACTGCCGTTGTTGGGAACCCTGTTCATGTCATGGGCCGTACTGGGCACCGCGTTGGCGCAGAGTCCGGGCGCCGAGGCGCCGCCGGCCCTGGTGTCTGAAATCGGCGCGCTTGCCCAGGCAACGGGCTTTACGCAGCGCGGAGACGCCGCCGCCGAGTCGACCAGCGCTGTTTTCAGGCCCCGGCACCGCTACACGCTCGAAGAGCTGGGCGCGCGCTATCCGTTCAACCTGCGCGGCATAGACGGCAGCGACAGCGTGCCGTTCAACGTGCGCGCCGACGAAGTGGTGGTCGGCGCGAAGCTCGATCTGACATACAGCTATTCGCCCGCTTTGCTCAGCGACCTGTCGCACATCAACGTGATGGTCAACGACGTCGTTGCCGCCAGCTTGCCCGTGCCCCGCGAAGAAGCGGGCAAGAGCCTGCAGCGCTCGCTCGACCTGCCCGTGCACCTGGTCACCGAATTCAATCGCCTGCGGCTGCAGCTGATCGGCCATTACACGCTCGAGTGCGAGGACCCGCTGCACACCAGCCTGTGGGCCAACGTCAGCAACCAAAGCGAACTGACGCTCGATGTCCGGCACCTGCCGCTGGCCGACGACCTGTCCGTTCTGCCCCTGCCGTTTTTCGATCGTCGCGATGCGCGGCGCCTGACCCTGCCCATGGTGTTCGCCAATGACCGCGGCGCGGCAAGCCTCGAGTCGGCGGGAATGGTCGCCTCGTGGTTTGGCGCCATGGCGGGATACCGCGGCGCCGAGTTTCCGGTTCATTGGGACGGCGATTATCCGCTGGAAGGCAATGCCGTGGTGCTGTCCCAGGGCGCCGGCGCCGGCCAGACGGGGCTGTCGGGCCCCACGCTTTCCATCACCGCCAACCCCAACGATCCGAAGGGCAAGCTCTTGTGGATCATGGGCCGCGATGCTGAAGAGCTCAAGCGCGCCGCGCAGGCGCTGGTTACCAGCGGCGTCGCCCTGATGGGCCAGTCGGCGGTGGTCGACCGCCTGGAACAGCTCAAGCCGCGCCGGCCCTATGATGCGCCCCGGTGGCTGCGCACCGACCGTCCCGTCAAGTTCGGCGAAATCGCGCCGCAAGAGGCACTGGACTCCATTGGCTACAACGGCGCCCCGGTTCGCCTCGACCTGCGCCTGCCGCCCGACCTGTTTGGCTGGCGCGAAAAGCCCGTGCCGGTCGACCTGCGCTACCGCTACACGCCCCAGCCCGGCCAGGCGAATTCTTCGCTGCTGATCAGCGCCAACCGGCAGTTCCTCAAGTCCTTCCCCTTGCTGTCTATCGACCAGATCAAGGATGAGTCCTGGCTGAAGGCATTGCGCGACAACGAATTGCTGCCGGTCCGGGCCCGCATGAACATCCCGCTGAACCGCCTGCTGGAGCGCTCCGAGCTGGAGTTCCGCTTCATGTACGACTACATCAAAGAGGGGCAGTGCCGGGACACCATCGTCGACAACGTGCGCGGGCGCATCGATCCCGACTCGACCATAGACCTCAGCCGCTATCCGCACTTCATGCCGCTGCCCAATCTGGCCGCCTTCGGCGACAGCGGGTTTCCCTTCACGCGCCTGGCCGATCTCTCGGAAACCGCGGTGGTGCTGTCCCGTACCCCGGCAGCCCAGGACATCTCGACCTATCTGGCCTTGATGGGCCGCTTCGGCGAGTCGACGGGCTACCCGGCGACGCAGGTGTCGGTGGTCTTCGGCGAGGCGGGCCTTGAGGCGGCCGACAAGGACCTTGTCGTCATCGCATCGGGCGAGCAATCGTGGCTTGCGGAGTGGGCTCGCTACATGCCGGCCGCGCTGGCGGGGCAGAGCAAGCGCTTCGGCACCTCCGACCTCGTGTTCAAGACGGACCGCTGGGTCACTCCCGATCCGCGCGAGTCGCAGCAGCCTGTGCGGGCCGACCTGGCCTATTCCAGCGACGGAGAGACAGCCATGTTCGTGGGCTTCGAGTCGCCGGTGTCGGCCGGGCGCAGCGTGGTGCTTATTTCCAGCAGCCAGCCGCAAGGCCAGGTCCTCGCCGTGGATGCGCTTCTCAATGCAGACAGCTTCGGCGAAGATACGCTGCAAGGCAGCCTGGCCGTGGTGCGCGAAGGCCAGATACGGCCCCTGGCGGCCACGTATACGTATTCGATCGGCCAGTTGGGATTCTGGCGCGGCATCGAATGGAAACTCGCGCAGCACTGGCCCGGCGCAACGCCATGGTGGCTGCGCTGGCTGTTGCCGGTGCTGGCGGTGATCCTGATCTGGGCGCTGCTCCGGCGCATCAGGCGCAAACCGCGCAAGGCTTGACATGACATTGCACCGCCGCACGAAAAGATTCCTGTGTCTCTGCGCCATGGCCTTGTCCCTGTCGTATTCGACCGGCGCGGCATCCGCCCCCGCGTGCGAGGCGGCGCAATGGCCCTTGTGGGACGACTTCCAGACATACTTCGTTCAGGACAGCGGGCGCGTCCTGGATGCCAGCACCGAAATGAACCACAGCTCTTCCGAAGGGCAGTCCTACGGCATGTTCTTTGCGCTGGCGGCCGGAGACCGCGCGACCTTCGACAAGCTGTGGTTCTGGACGAAAGACAATCTGGGCGGCGGTTCGGTCGAGTCGGGCCTGCCGGCATGGATATGGGGCAAGGCCGAAGACGGCGCCTGGCGCATCATCGATGCCAATTCCGCCTCGGATGCCGACCTCTGGTTCGTCTATGCCTTGCTGGAAGCCGGCCGCTTGTGGAACGAGCCCGAGTACACGCGCCAGGCGCACAGCCTGCTGGCTCTGGTCGAAAGCCACGAACTCGCCGAGCTGCCGGGGCTGGGCCTGATGCTACTGCCGGGCAAAGAGGGCTTCGTCGATGAAGAGGCCCGCACGTGGCGGTTCAATCCCAGCTACCTGCCTATCCCCATGCTGCGGCGCTTGGCGCAGGAATCGCCCGAAGGTCCGTGGCAGGCCGTCGCGGATAATACGGTAGCCATGGTCAGGGCCGTGGCGCCGCGAGGCTTTGCGCCCGACTGGACGGCCTACCAGGCCAAGGAAGGCCAGACTGCGTCCTTCATCGTCGATCCCGACAAGGGGCCGGTGGGCAGCTACGATGCCATACGCAATTATCTCTGGGCGGGCATGACTTCCGTCGAAGACCCGGCGTTCGGACCAATGCTCGAGGCGCTGGACGGCATGGTCGAGGCCACGCGCGACGCCGGGAAGGGTACGCCGCCCGAGAAGGTCGACACCCAAAGCGGCGAAGTTTCCGGCCAGGGGCCGTTCGGATTTTCCGCCGCCCTGATTCCCTATTTCAAGGCCAAAGGCCAAGCCTTGCTGCTCGAGCGGCAAACTCTCAAAGTCCGGGCCATGCTGCGCCATTCGACCCAGCCCGAAACCCTGGCCCAGGGGCAGCCTTCTTATTACGACTACGTGCTCAGCCTGTTCGGACTTGGCTGGCTGGACGGCTTGTACCGCTTCCGGGCGGACGGTACCTTATCTTTATCGTGGGAGACCCAATGCGGCGCTACAACAGGTTAATGTGTGGCTTGCTGGTGGCTTTGCTGCACCATGCAGGATGGGCGAATCAGGACGATGCCAGCAAGGTGCTGATCGACCAGGGCAACTTCTGGCTTGAACGCAATGATGCCAAGCGCGCGACCGAGGCCTGGAACAAGCTGCTACTGACCAGCCCCAATAGTCCCGATGCCTTGTACGGCCTTGCGAAAGTGGAATTGAACGCCCAGCGCATCCCGCAGGCCCGGGTGTACCTCGAGCGCCTGAAACAGGTCCGGCCCGACAGCCCCCTGATCGCCAAGCTCGAGCAGGAAATCTCCCTGGGCTCCAGCAGCGGCGCGGCTTCGATTGCCGAGGCGCGCCGGCTGGCCAGAGCGGGCGAGCTGGACGAGGCCGTCGCCAAGTACCGGCAGGTTCTCGGCAACCAGCAGCCGGTCGGCGATCTCGGGCGCGAATACTACACCAATCTAGGCTATACGCAGGGTGGCCTTGGCGAAGCCATTGCGGGCCTACGGCGCCTGGCTGAACAGTCGCCCAACGACGCGCAGGTGAAACTGGCGCTGGCGCGCCACCTTGCCCGCAACGAACAGACGCGCATCGAAGGCGTGGGCGGCCTCGAGGCGCTCTCCGTCCATCCCGACGTGGGGGCTGAGGCGACGCATAGCTGGCGCGAGGCCCTGACCTGGCTGAGCGCGTCCAGCTCGGCCGAACAGGCTCTGCTCACCAGTTATTTGAAGAAGCATCCCGACGATGCGGGAATCAACGAGCAATTGCAGCAAGGCGTGAAACAGGTTCGCCAGCAGGCGGCGCGGATCAGCCAAGCCAGCGCGCCGCGCAGCGATCCCTTGCGCGAGCGTACCGATGCGGCCATGAAATGGCTCAATGCGGGCGACACGGTGCGCGCGCAGGCAGAGTTCGAGGCGGTGCTGAAGCAGCGTGCCAACGATTCCGAAGCCTTGGGCGGGCTGGGCATCGTGGCCATGCGGACCGGCAACTGGCAGCAGGCCAAAGACTACCTGACGCGAGCCCGCAAGGGCAATTCGGCGTGGCAGGCCACGCTCGACAGCGTGCAGTACTGGGTTGAGGTCGACCAGGCGCGCGCGCTGCTGCGTTCGGGCAAGCTGGCCGAAGCGCGCAAGGTCGCCGATCGCGCGGCCAAGCGGGCTCCTAAAGAGGTGGCGGCCGAGGTGCTGCTGGCCGACATTCTGCTCGAAGAGGGCAAGACCGCCCAGGCGACCAAGGCGTATCGCGACGTGCTGGAGCGCAGGCCGGGCGATCCGCAGGCGCTGCAGGGCCTGGGGCAGGTTGCCCGCATGTCGGGCGATTACGCCGCGTCGCGCCGCATGCTCGAAGACGCATTGGCGCAAGATCCCGACAATCCCTGGCTGCGGTACCAACTGGCCCTGCTGTACCAGGACGCGGGCTACAAGACCGAGGCCCGCGGCCTGGTCGATGGCCTGCTGATGACCCACCCTAACGACCCCGACGCCTTGTACGTCAGCGCCTTGCTGGCTTCCGACAGCCAGCAGTGGCAGGCGACGCGCGACACGCTCGAGCGCATCCCGACCTCGCAGCGCACGGCGGCCATGAACGAGCTGTACGCCAGGGCCAACCTGCAGGCGCAGATCGCCGAGGCCGGGCGCCTGGCCAAGGCCGGACGCAAGACAGAGGCGCTGAACTGGCTCGCGCAGGTGCAATCCGCCGCGGGCAACGATTTCGACGTCATCAACGCGGTGGCGCAGGCCTACGTACAAATGGGCGAAACCGCTCGCGGCGCCGCCCTGCTGCAGCCCTTGCGAGCGCAAGGGCAGGCGCGCAGCGCCGATGCATCGATCGCCTATGTCGGCCTGCTGCTGGCTTCGAATCAGGACGTCGAAGCGTCCGTCGTCCTGCGCCATCTGCACACGCAGAACCTGACGGGCGCGCAGCGCGCGTCTCTCGAGGACCTGACGGATTCCTATCGAGTCCGCCAGGCCGACGTGCTGGTCGAGCGGGGCGACCTGGTCGCCGCCTACGACATGGTGGCGCCGGTGCTCGCCCGCCAGCCCAACCAGCCGGACGCCATGGCGTCGCTCGCGCGCATGTATGCCGCCGCCGGCCAGGGCCAGCAGGCGCTGCAGTTGTACGAAACAGTCTTGCGCAACGATCCCAACAATCCTCATCTGCACCTCGGTCTCGCCCAGGTGTCCCAGCAACTGAAGAACCATCGCCAAGCGCGCAATGAAGCCGACATCGCGGTGTCGCTCGCGCCCGAAGACATCGACGTGCTGACTGGCGCTGCGCAGGTGTACCGCCTGTCCGGCGACACGAGCGAGGCGGCCAAGCTCATCCAAAGGGCCATGGCCCTGGAGTCGCGCGGGTCTCCCCTGGCCTATGGACAGTATGCGGCCGGCCCCGCGGCCTCGTCGTCGGCCAATCCTTTCGTGGGGCTTCCCGGCCAGCGCAGCAATTCATCGCTCGATGGAGGGCAAGGCCGCCCGCCGGCGCCGATGCCGGCGGCCGCGCAGCCATATGCCGGCGCGGTTCCGATCCCCGTCAATGGCCAGTCTTACGGTGCGGCGGCCCAACCGCCCGCCGCGCAGCAGGCCTATTCGGCCGCTGTGCCGCCTCCGGTGCAGCAGGCGGCGCCGATACCGTATCAGCCAACGATTCCCGCCGGCGCCATGCCGTTCGTGCCGGCGCAGGCCGCCGCCCCGGGCGCTTACGGGGCCGTGCCCATGCCGGCCGGCCAGGCCGGCAACCCGTTTGCCTCGGCCGGCCAGGTGGCCTATGCACCGCAGTCGGCGCTGGGCAGTGAGCTCGACGCCATCATGCAGGAGCGCAGCGGGCATTTTTCGGGCGGCGCCGAGTTCCGCAGTCGCAGTGGCGAAGCGGGCACCGGCAAGCTCGATGAACTGCAATTGCCGCTGGAAGTCAGCTTTCCGGCCGGCAACGGACGCGTGAACCTGCGCGCCACCCCCGTCTCGATCAGTTCGGGCTCGCAGGGCGCCCATGCGGCCTTGACGCCGCCTCCGGCGGGCATGGAGATCGCCAACCTGAATCCCTATGCGATCGACAACGATACGCAGAATGGCGTGGGCTTTTCGGTCGGCTATGAGGGCCGGGGATTCGAGCTGGACGCGGGGGTCACGCCCCTGGGCTTCCAGCACACCGATTTTACGGGCGGCGCCTTGGTGCAGGGCACGCTTGACGACGCCGGCACGGTCGGCTACCGCGTCGACGTGTCGCGCCGTCCGGTTACGGACAGCGTGCTGTCCTTCGCCGGACGCCGCCATCGCAGTGAAGACCTGGAGTGGGGCGGGGTATCGGCCACCGGCGCGCGGGCGACGCTGTCCAAGGACTTCGGCGACGCCGGCATCTATGGCGCCGTCGCCTGGCACACCCTGCGCGGCAACAACGTGGCGTCCAATAACCGCAAGGAGTTCAACGCCGGCGCGTACTTCCATGTGATTGACGAGCTGGACAGCAAGCTGACTACCGGCGTCAACGTGAACGCGGCTTTCTACGACAAGAACCTCAGCTACTACACCTACGGCCACGGCGGGTACTTCAGCCCGAAGCATTACTATGCGCTTAGCGTCCCTGTTACCTGGGCGCAGCGTTCGGGCAAGTTCAGTTACCGCGTGGATGGCTCGATAGGCCTGCAGACCTTCAAGCAGGACGATGCGGCGGTATTCCCGACGCGCTCCGATCTCCAGGCCCAGGTGCAGGCCGTCGGCGCGGATCTGCCGGGAATCTACGGCATGCAAGAGGGCGTTTACCGCGGTCAGAGCAAGACCGGCGTCAGCTACAACGTCAAGGCCACGGCCGAGTACCGGGTGGACCCCAAGCTTGCGCTGGGCGCGACAATCGGGGCCGATAACGCCAGCGACTACAAGCAATGGATGGGCGGCGTCTACTTACGCTATTACTTCCATCCCCAGAGCGGTTTGCTGGACCTGCCCATCAAGCCCCATCGTACAACCAATGGCGACACCTTCGGTCGGTGAGGGATGCGTGAATATCACTGGCTAGTATGTGGACTGCTTGCGTCGATGTTGCTTCATGCGACGGAGGCGCAAGCAGATGATTCGCACGAGATACTGGTCAAGCAGGGCCATTTCTGGTTGGAGCGCGACGACGGCAAGCGCGCCGCCGAGGTCTGGAACAAGCTGTTTCTGATCAGCCCAGACCACCCCGAGGCCCTGTACGGCCTGGCGACCATCGAGCTGAAGGCCGGGCGCATCGAGCCCGCAAGGGATTATCTACGGCGCTTGGAACAGGCGCACTCCGGTCATCCACTGGTCGCCCAGCTCGAGCAGGACCTCCTGCTCAGTTCCGAGCGGAACAAAGCCCTGCTGGCGCAGGCGCGCCAGGCGGTGGCGGAGTCGGACGTCGACGAAGCGGCCAAAAAATACCGGGATGCGCTCGGAGACCGCCTGCCGGTCGGCGAGGTGGGGCGCGATTACTACCATCGCCTGGGCTATACCGAGGGCGGCCTGCTCGAGGCGATCGACGGCTTGCGGCGCCTCGAGGCCCAAACCCCGCGCGATCCCTTGTTGCAGTTGGCCCTGGCCCGCCACCTGGCACGTAACGAGCCGACCCGTCTCGAAGCGATAGGCCGCCTTGCCCGCCTGTCGACGAACTATGACGTGGGCAGCGAAGCCACCGAGAGCTGGCGCGACGCGCTGCTGTGGCTGGGCAAGCCCACGGCCGAACACAGGCCTCTATACGCTACCTACGTCGAACTGTATCCCCATGACGAGGAAATACGCGCGTTGCTCCAGCGGGCGTCCCAGGCGGGAACGCAGGCGGCCGGTGCTCCGCCCAAGCCCGATCCGCTGCGCCTGCGCACCGACGCGGCCATGAAGCTGATCGAGTCCGGAAATCCCGCCCGCGCCCGGGTCGAATTCCAGGCGGTATTGGCGCAACGGCCTAACGATTCGGAAGCCCTGGGAGGCATGGGCGTGCTGTCGATGCGCGAAGGCAACTGGGGGCAGGCCCACGATTATCTCGTTCGGGCGCGGCGGGGCAATGCCGCATGGCAGTCCTCGCTTTCCATCGCGCAGTACTGGGTGGACGTCGAGCGGGCGCGAGGCCTGGTGCAACAGGGCAAGATCGCCGAGGCCCGCACGTTGGCCGATAGCCTGGTCAAGCGCAATTCGAACGAGGCCGCCGCCAAGGATCTGCTGGCGGAGATCCTGGTAGCTCAAGGTGAGGCGAAGGGAGCGATAGCGATCTACCGCGAAGCCCTGGGACGCCGCCCCGACGATGCCGAACTGCGCTTCCGGCTGGCGCGGCTTTACCAGCAGGAAGGCAGGGACGCCGAGGCGCGGGCCATGCTCGACGAGCTGCTAAGACAGCATCCCTACGATCCGGAAGTGCTCTACGCCAACGCTGCGCTGGCCGCGGACGCCGGAAACTGGGAGGCCGTGCGCGACGGGCTTGCGCAGATCCCCCTTGACCAGCGCACGCCACCCATGCGCCATCTGCGTGCAACGGCCGACCTCAGGCTTCGGCTTGCCGAGGCGCAAACCCTTGCAAGGGCCGGCAAGAAGGCCGAGGCGCTTCAGTTGCTGGGCGACGTCAGGGCCGAAGCGGGCAGCAATTTCGACGTGCTCAATGCCGTGGCCGAAGCCTACGTCGATATGGGCGCGGCGGCGCGGGGGCTTGCCTTGCTGGGGCCGCTGCGAACCCAGGGCCACGAGCGCGGCACCGGTGCGTCGATCGCATACGTGGGCTTGCTGCTGGAGTCGGGCCAGGACGTCGAGGCAGCCGTCATATTGCGCCATCTCGAGCAGCAAAACCTGACGGACGCCCAGCGCGCCCGGGTGGATGCGCTGTCCGACGTGCACATTGTTCGCCGGGCCAATTCACTGATGGAACGGGGCGAGGCCGCGGCGGCGCAGGATGCATTGGCGCGGGTGCTTGCCAAACGGCCGGATGATCCCGAGGCCTTGAACTCGCTGGCGCGCTCGTACACCTTGGCGGGTCAGGCCAGCCGGGCGCTGGAGATCTACGAGTCGCTGCGGCAGTCTCATCCGGACAATGCGCGTATACGCATGGGCCTAGCCGAGGCCGCGCTGCAGATGGGCGACCAGCGCCGCGCCCGGCGCGAGGCGGACACCGCGGCGGACCTGGCACCCGCCAATGTCGATGTATTGACCCGGGCGGCGCAAGTGCACCAGCAACTGGGCAGGACCGCCGATGCGGCCAAGCTGCTTGAAAGAGCGGCCAGGCTCGATCTGCGCGGTGCGGCGCCCGATACAAGGAACCCTGGACAGAAATGAAATCCCTTCTTCTCGCAATATGCTCCCTGGCGGTCGCCTTGGCCGGCAACCTGGCCCACGGCATCGAAATCAAGCTCTACCCCACCGGGCCGGCCGAAGATTCCGCCTTCGTGCGCTTCGTGGACGGCGGCGGGTCCGGGTTGCGCGTGACGGCCCCCGGCTCGCAGCTGGCTCTTGAACTGGGCGCCTCCTTCCGGTCCAGCCCCTACATGCCTGTGGCCGGGAAAACTACCATCCAGGGCGAACTGGCCCAGGGCCAGGACAAGCGGGCGGTGTCGGTCGACGTCATGCCGGGTGAGTTCGTCACGGTGCTGGGAATCAAGACGGACGAGGGTTTGCAGGTGCACACCCTGCATGAGGAAGCGGACGATTTCACTGCGGTCCGGGCTTCCATCGCCTTTTACGACTTGAACGACTCATGCCGCGATGCCGGCGTGCAGGTCGTCGGGCGATCCGTGTCGCTGTTCGAGAATGTCGAGACCGGCAAGTGGGTGCGCCGCCAGGTCAACCCGGTTCCATTGAGCGTTCAACTGCTCTGCGACGGCCGGCCGGTGGGCGGGCCGCTGGACCTCGGCACCTTGGGAGCGGGCGAGCGCCACAGCCTGTTCCTGGCGCCTGGCGACCCGGCGCAGCAATTCTTCCATGTAAAGGACGAGCTCGCTTTCTGAGCCTTGCATGATCTTCACTTCGATTGAGTTCCTGACGCTGTTTCTGCCGGCGTTCCTGCTGGTGTATGCGCTGGCGCCCGAAGCGCGGCGCAATGCGGTCCTGCTGGCGGGAAGCTGGGTGTTCTACGGCTGGTGGAGCCCGGCCTTCCTGTTGTTGTTCGTGGGCCTGACGGTGCTGGCCTGGGTCGGAGGGCTGGCGCTGGGCGCCTTGCCCGCGGGGCGCCGGCGCAAGAGCCTGCTGGCCGTCCTGCTGGTCGCCAACGCGGGCACGCTGTTCTGGTTCAAGTATGTCAACATTCTCGTCGAAACCCTGGCCGGGCTGCCGTTCGTCGGGGGCGCCATGCCGGCCGATTGGCAACGCGTGGTCCTGCCCATAGGCTTGTCCTTCATCATCTTGCAGGCCATCTCGTACCTGGTGGACGTGTATCGCGGCGACGTGCGCCCACAGCGCCGCTTCGTCTGGTTCGCGGCCTACCTCGCCATGTTCGGCCAATTGATCGCCGGGCCCATCCTGCGCTACGAATGGGTCGAGCGCGAGCTGGCCAGGCGGCGCTTTACCTGGATGGATTTTTCGGCCGGCGGGCGGCGTTTCATGGTGGGCATGTGCATGAAGGTGCTGGTGGCCGACACCTTGTCGCCGCTGGTCGAAACCGCGTTCGCCGTGCCCGGGCCGAGCTTTCTCGATGCCTGGCTGGCCTGCCTGGCGTATTCTTTGCAGTTGTTCTTCGATTTTGCGGGCTACAGCGCCATGGCCATCGGTCTGGGGCAGATGCTGGGCTTTCATTTTCCCGAGAACTTCAATCACCCGTATCTGGCGCGCAGTATTCAGGATTTCTGGCGGCGCTGGCATATTTCGCTGTCCACCTGGATACGCGATTACCTTTACATCCCGTTCGGTGGCAACCGCAGGGGCGCCGTTCGTACCTACGTCAACCTTGTCCTTGCCATGGCCATCGCCGGCATGTGGCATGGTAGCGACAACTGGAATTTCCTGTTGTGGGGCCTGATGCATGGCGCGGCACTGGCAGTGGCGCGGGCCTGGAGCCGGTCGGAGCTGCCGCCTGTTCCCACCCTGCCGTCCAGGGCGGCCACCCTGGTCTTCGTATGCATGGCGTGGGTGGTTTTCCGCGCGGCGGATTTCGACACGGCATGGTCGTTGTACCTGGGGCAGTTGGGGCTGCGCGGCTGGGCGCTCGGAGACGCGCTGCGGGTGGCGCTGCAGCCTTCTCACCTGGCGGCGATAGGACTGGGGCTTGCCTGCATCGTGGCGCCCTTGTTGCGTGAGCCCGTGCGGCGGCGCATGCCGGTGTGCGTGCTGGCCGCCGCCGACCTGTGGCCCGTGTTCGGCTTCGTGTTCGCGATGGCCTTGGTGGCGAGCCGCAAGGCGGTGCCGTTCCTGTACTTCCAATTCTAAGGAGAACGATGTGGCGTTGGCTGATCCCGTGCAATCGTTCAACCAGCCTTCGCGGGTGGCCAGGGCCGTGGCGGGCTGCGCCTTCATCGCCGCCATGCTTGCCGGCGCGGCGTCGATCGTATGGAGCATGGCGGCCGGCCGGATAAGCCTGGCTTCCGACGCATGGACGCGCAGTTCGATCATGAGCGGCGAAACGGCCCGGGGCCTGGCGGCCGAACTGGCGCGGACGCCGCTGCCCGTTGCGCTTGCGGATGCCGAAAGAGCGGCTTCATGGCTGGTGGCGGGTTCGCTCGGGCCGCGCGTGCGGCGCGGCTGCGACCCGTGGCTATTCCTGAATGACGAGCTGGCGGTCCACCTTGATGCCGGGCGCAACGCCCAGGAGCGCCTGGCGGCCGTCGCGCTGGTGCGCGAGCTGCTGCGCCGCCGGGGCGCCGAACTGGTGGTGGCCACCGTGCCGGATAAAAGCCGTGTGCAGCACGAGCAGCTTTGCGGGCTGTACCGGCCGGTTTCCTCGGCCGATCGCCTCAGCCAATGGGAGGCGGGACTGGCGCGGCACGGCATCCCGCAGGCCGCCTTGCTGCCCGCGCTCGATGAGGTCAAGCGCGGCGGCGAAGCCCAGCCTTTTCTCACGATCGATACGCATTGGACCGAAGCCGGCGCGCGCGCCGCGGCGGACGCCCTGGCTCGGGTGGTCCGCCAAGCCGGCCTGGCCCTGACTCCTCATCAGCAATACCGGCTCGAGCCGGGCGAGCCGCGCGACCGGCAAGGCGACCTGCTGCGGCTGGCTGGCGTCGATTGGCTGCCTGCGTCGCTGTTGCCGCCTCCCGACAGGGTGGCGACCGTGCGACTCAGCCCGCTGGCGCCGGATCAGCAGGGCGCGTCGCCCCATTCCGATGATGCTTCGGCGTCCGCCGCCGCGGGCGATGCCGCCGATGATTTGTTCGGCGATGCCAGCCTGCCCACGGTGGCGTTGATCGGCACCTCGTATTCGCGCACGTCTTCCTTTGTGCCGTTTCTGGAGGCGGCTTTGAGCACGCCGGTGCCCAGCTTCGCCCAGGACGGCGGCGACTTCTGGGGCGCGGCGAAAACCTACCTGGCGTCTGCCGAGTTTCGCGAGACGCCGCCGCGGCTGGTGATCTGGGAGATGCCCGAGCGCGTCCTGCAGATGCCCCTCGCGCCGGAAGAGAAGGCATGGATGCAGGGGCTGAAGGCCCCTGCCCGTAACGACCGAACGATCGATTAATATAGTTCAACGATTCCGTATGGAACCATACGTCAACGACAAGGAGCACCGGATATGGCATCGGCGGCAGCGGCATTGGCAGGCCTTAGTTTTCTCGTTATCGGCGAAAGCCACATGTTGTACGAACTGCCTGAATCCCTTCATGCGGACCTGAGCGCCCAGGGGGCGGCCTACGTGCATTCAGTGGGCGCCTGCGGGGCGAGCGCCATCGACTGGGTCAAGCCCAGGCAGGTGGATTGCGGCCAGGAGAAAAAGGGCAAGGAGCCGGCCAGCATCAACAAGTCGGGCATGCAGACGCAGGCCATCAAGCAATTGATCGCCGCGGACAAGCCCGATGTGGTGGTCCTGATCATCGGCGACACGATGGGCTCTTACGACAACGAGACCTTTCCCAAGGCCTGGGCTTGGCAGGGGGTGTCCAGCCTGACCAAGGAAATCGCCGGCGCCGGCGCCGCCTGCGTCTGGGTGGGGCCGGCCTATGGCCGCGCGGGCGGCAAATACAACAAGCGCGATGATCGGGTCGAGCGGATCAGCCGCTTCCTGTCCACCAACGTCAATCCCTGCGTGTATATCGACTCGCTCAAGTTCGCCAATCCAGGTCAATGGCGAACGTTCGACGGGCAGCACTTTGCGGCCGACGGCTATGCGGCGTGGAGCAAGGCCATCGTGAGCGAGGTCTCGCAGTTGCCCATGATCGAGGAACTCAAGAAAAAGAAGGCCCCATGACAAGCCGGAACGGCCTGGGCGGTGGAAACACCGGGTTCAACGACAGGTTGGGACGGGCAGCGTAAGGGTGGTTCCGCCGGGACCGGAATGGCTGCGCTGATAGATCGGATCCGCCAGCGCCTGCGATGGGTCAATGAAGGTCCAGCCGGCGGCTTTCAGTTCTTGCAGCAGTTCGGGCAGCGCGGCCGCGTTCAACTGGGTGGTATGCAGCAGAAGCACGTGGGCCGGGCTGCGCTTGAGCCGCTGCGTCCAGCGGCTGTCTTGCGCCCGCGCCTGCGCCAATAGCTGCCTGACGTAATCCTGCCGCAACGCATCCGCCTGGGCGGGCGTGCCTGTTTGCAGCAGATTCAGGTATTGCTTTTCCCATTGCCAGTCAGGCATGGAGACAGTCGTCGCTGCCACGCCATAGCCGTGTCCGGCAAGCCATGCCATGACCTGGTCGTGCTGGGCGGGGGTGCCGCCTTCGTCCAGGTAGGGGAAGCGCAGTCTTGGGCACCAGCCGGGCAGGACCCGCAGCAGATCGTGGGCGCGCTGCACGTCGGCCAGGTATTGCGTCGTGTCCGAATGGCTCAAGGCTTCGTGGCTGTAGGTGTGATTGCCGATGGCATGGCCGTTCTCGCCCCAGGCGCGCACCAGGGCGAGATTGGCGGGATCGCCCAGGGCCACCCCCGACGGAAAGAGTATGGCGCGCACCGCGTGCCGCTTCAGTGTGTCGAGCATCGCCGCGTTGTCCGACACGGCCCTCGGCCCGCTGCTTGCGACGTCGAATCCGTCGTCGAAGGTGAAGGCGATGCTTTGCGCCCAACACGCGCCGGCCTGTGCGGCAAGCAGCAAGGCGCCGGCAAGCCAAAGGGAGCCTACGCGGTGCAGCGAGCGGCGGGGTGTAGGGGCGAAGGTCATGGTCTAGGAATTATACGTTCCGGCTTCGAACCG
>NZ_JBIQNC010000121.1:12458-15892 GCF_044462705.1 Xenophilus sp. | reverse complement strand
AGATATCCGCAGAAGCGCAGGATGTGGCCGTCGGGCTCGCGGATGGCGAACTCGCGCAGGCCCCAGGGCTGGGACTGCGGCGGCTCGATGACGTCCACGCCGCGCTTCACGTAGGCGGCATGCAGCCCGTCGACGTCGTGGCCGACGTGGATCACGATCTCGCCGCGCCAGGGGCTGGCCTCGCGGCCGCTGTGCTGCCACAGGCGGATGTAGACCGGGTCGCCGTACGTCCGGTCGCCCTTTGTCATCGCCGGGCCACCCCAAGATGAAAAAGCATCCCCCTTGGGGGATCGGGCAAGCGCAAAGCGGTTGCCCGAGAGGTCACTTTTCACCCGCGCATAGCTCGGCGGCTCGCCGGCGACGAAGTCCAGTTCGAAGCCCAGCACGTCGCGGAACCAGCGCGCCGCACGGGTCACGTCGGACACCGGCAGCACCGGCTGCACGCCGTGGAACTGGTGCAGCGTGCCCAGGTCGGGCGAGGCGGCGGCGGGGTGGTCCATGGCCGCGGCCTCAGTTCAGGGCACGGCGCAGCGCGGCCACGCGCTCGGCGACGGCATCCACGTCCAGCGCGTCCTCGGCGTGCGCCAGGTAGACCTCCAGGTCGTCCACCGCCTGCCGGGGGTGGCCCTGCTCAGCGTGGGCCAGGCCACGGTCGCGCCATTCGCCCCATGCCTCGGGCAGCAGCACGATCAGGCGGTCCTGCACGGCGATCAGGCGCATCCAGTCCTCCTGACTGCGGTGGATCTCCTTGAGGTTGCGCAGCATGCGCGCCACGATCTCGCGCGGCGAGGCGGGCTGCAGGTACAGGCCCAGCGGCACGTCGAACTCGCCGACCAGCCCGTTGCTGCGCTTGTAGGGCTCCAGCCGCTCCGACAGCTCCTCGCGCGAGAGCGAGCGGCCGGTGAACGGATCGATCACCACCTGCCCCTTGGGCAGCGAGACCTTGAGCATGAAATGCCCCGGGAAGCCGATGCCGCGCGCATGCAGGTTCAGCCCCTGCGCCAGCTCGATCCACAGCACCGCCAGCGAGATCGGGATGCCGCGCCGCGTGCGCAGCACCGCGTTCAGGTAGCTGTTGTCCGGGTCGTAGTAGTCGTTGACGTTGCCGCCGAAGTTCAGGTCGTGGAAGAAGAACTGGTTCAGCGCCCGCAGGCGCGCCAGCGGCGCGGCATCGGCCGGCAGGCGGCGGCGCAGGCGGGCCAGGAGCTGGTCCACGTCGCCCAGCACCTGCTGCACGTCCAGGTCGGGGTACTCGTCCTGGGCGAGGCTGGCGGCCGCTTCGAGCAGGGGGAACTGCTCGTCGCTCTGCACGAGGGTGGCGAAGTAAGCCAGCGGCGAGGGTGGCTCGAAGCTCAGGGGCATGGGTCTTTGTAGTGGAGGCGCCGGGGCAGCGTCAAGACGCGCCGCCCCCATGGACATCAGCGCCTCATGAGGCTGCGCAGCCGGACGCCGGCCAGCGCCAGCACGGCGAAGTAGACGGCCGCGGCGGCAGCGACGAAGCCGGCCAGCAGGCCGATGCGCAGCAGCCGCTGCGCGCGCAGCGCCACCCAGTCGACATGCCGGTCGCCCCACCACAGCAGGACCGCCATGACCGCCGAGGCCAGCAGCACCTGCAGCGCGAAGCGGCCCCAGCCCGGCAGCGGCCGGTAGCTGCCGCGGCGGATCAGCCCGACCAGCAGCCACAGCGCGTTGACCATGGCGCCGATGGCGATGGTCAGCGTCAGCGCCGCGTGCTGCAGCAGCGGCACGAACAGCAGGTTGAGCAGTTGCGTGAACACCAGCACGCCCACCGCGATGAGCATCGGCGTCTTCATGTCGTGGCGGGCGTAGTAGCCCGGCGCCAGCACCTTGATGGCGACGATGCCCAACAGCCCCACGCCGTAGCCCGACAGGGCCGCCGTGGTGCGCTGCACGTCCAGCGCGCTGAAGGCGCCGTTGTGGAACAGCACCGCCACCAGCGGGCGCGAGAACAGCAGCAGCGCCACGGCGCAGGGCACCGCCAGCAGCACCACCAGCCGCAGGCCCCAGTCGAGCATGGCGGAGTAGCGCGCGTCGTCCTGCGCGGCGCGCGCGGCCGCCAGCTGCGGCATCAGCACCACGCCCAGCGCCACGCCCAGCATGGCGGTGGGGAACTCCATCAGCCGGTCGGCATTGGTCACCCAGGTCACGCTGCCGGCCGCCAGGTGCGAGGCGATCTGCGTGTTGATGAGCAACGACAGCTGCGCCACGCTCACCCCCAGCAGCGCGGGCAGCATCAGCTTCACCACCTTGCGCGTGGCCGGGTCGGCCCAGGCCGTGCGCAGCGCGGCCGCGCCGGTGCCCACCCGCGGCAGCAGGCCCAGGCGCCGCAGCGCGGGAAGCTGGATCGCCAGCTGCAGCACGCCGCCCACCATCACGCCCACGCACTGGGCATAGATCGGCTCGATGCCCCAGCGGCGGAACAGCGGCGCGCCGACGACGATGGAGGCGATCAGCGCGATGTTGAGCAGCACCGGCGAGGCGGCCGGCACCGCGAACTTCTTCCAGGTGTTGAGGATGCCCCCGGCCAGCGCCACCAGCGACATGAAGCCGATGTAGGGGAACATCCAGCGCGTCATCAGCACCGCCGCGTCGAAGGCGCCGGCCTTGCCCTCCAGCCCGCTGGCCATCGCCCACACCATCAGCGGTGCGCCGACGACGCCGGCCACGCACAGCAGCACCAGCGCCCACAGCAGCAGCGTGGCGACATGGTCGATCAGTTGCCTGGCGCCCGCCTCTCCCTGCTCGGTGCGGTGGGCGGCCAGCACCGGCACGAAGGCCTGGCTGAAGGCGCCCTCGCCGAACACCCGGCGGAACAGGTTGGGGATGCGGAAGGCGACGTAGAAGGCGTCGGTCAGCGCGCTGACGCCGAACACCGAGCTCATCAGCACGTCGCGGATCAGGCCCGTGACGCGCGAGGCCAGCGTGAGCAGCGAGACGGTGGAGGCGGAGCGGAACAGCGACACGGCGCGCAAGTGTAGGGGCCGGGCGCCTTTCTTTTACCCGGACCAATTGCCTCCCCCGCCGGGCCGGCATATAATGGTGGGCTTTGCTGCAACATCCACAGACCCTTTAAGGAACCCCAACCATGGCATCCGCCAAGCCCAAGAAGAAGAACCCGCGCCTCGCGTCGGGCCGCAAGCGCGTCCGCCAGGACACCCACATCAATGCCGCCAACAGCTCGCTGCGCTCCAAGTACCGCACCGCGGTGAAGAACGTGGACAAGGCCGTCGCCACCGGCGACAAGACCAAGGCCACCGAGCTGTTCGCCAAGGCCCAGAGCGTGATCGACACGATCGCCGACAAGGGCATCTTCCACAAGAACAAGGCCGCTCGCGACAAGAGCCGCCTGGCCGCCAAGGTGAAAGCCCTGGCCACCGCCGCCGCCTGACGTCTTCAGGTCAGCCCGGATCGCC
>NZ_JBIQNC010000121.1:0-12358 GCF_044462705.1 Xenophilus sp. | reverse complement strand
GTGAAAGCCCTGGCCACCGCCGCCGCCTGACGTCTTCAGGTCAGCCCGGATCGCCCACCGTGCGATCCGCCGTTTGATCGGGTGCGCTGCAGCAAAGAAAAAGGAAAACCGCCTTCGGGCGGTTTTTTCATGGGCGTTCGATGGGGCTTCAGCGCCGGGCGGGCTTGTCCTCGGGCACCAGGCAGGCCTCGGCCACCTGCAGGTCGTTGTCGCGGGCGAAGTTCATGACGAAATCCCAGGCCATCGGCTCGGCCTCGCGCAGGTCGGTGTGCACGACCACGCACTTGACGCCGCCGATGACCGTGGGCACGCACCAGGGCGAGTAGTTCAGGTGGCTGCCCGGCACGGCCCCGCCGGGGCGGAACTGGCACATCACCCCGGCCAGGCGCTCGGCCCAGTCGCTCGGCCGGAAGGTGCGGTCATCGTGGGTGATGCCCTGGATGAAGAATTCTTTGGCGGGAGGGGTGGCCATGGGGAGCAGGCGGCGCACGGATGCTGCGGCGCACAAGATTCTACCGGCCCCCCGTGCACGTACCGTGCCGCGGGCATGGCTGTGATGAGGAATCGTCAACGAACGGCCGCAGGCCGCTGCCTAGAATCCCGCTTCCCTTTCACCTCCCAACCGCCCCCGGAGAGCCGATGAGCGCCACCGAACCCACCTCGCCCCACGTGATGAACACCTACGGCCGGCTGCCGATCGCGCTGGAGCGCGGCCAGGGCTGCCGCGTGTGGGACACGAACGGCAAGGCCTACCTCGACGGCCTGGGCGGCATCGCCGTGAACACCCTGGGCCACAACCACCCCGAGCTGGTGCCGGCGCTGGCCGAGCAACTGGGCAGGATCATCCACAGCTCCAACTACTACCACGTGCCCGGGCAGGAGACGCTGGCGGCCAGGCTGACCGCGCTGGCCGGCATGACCAACGCCTTCTTCTGCTGCACCGGCCTGGAAGCCAACGAGGCTGCCATCAAGCTGGCGCGCAAGTTCGGCCACGGCAAGGGCATCGAGAAGCCGCAGATCGTGGTCTACGAGCACGCCTTCCACGGCCGCAGCATCGCCACCCTGTCGGCCACCGGCAACCCGAAGATCCAGGCCGGCTTCGGCCCGCTGCTGGAAGGCTTCATCCGCGTGCCGCTCAACGACGTCGACGCGCTGAAGCGGGCCACCGAGGGCAACCCGAACGTGGTGGCCGTGATGCTCGAGACCATCCAGGGCGAAGGCGGCATCCACGAGATGCGCGCGGACTACCTCAAGCAGGTGCGCGCCCTGTGCGACGCCAACGACTGGCTGATGATGATCGACGAGATCCAGACCGGCATCGGCCGCACCGGCAAGTGGTTCGCCCACCAATGGGCGGGCATCGTGCCGGACGTGATGTCGCTGGCCAAGGGCCTGGGCTCGGGCGTGCCGGTGGGCGCCGTGCTGGCCGGCCCGAAGGCCGCCGACCTCTTCCAGCCGGGCAACCACGGCACCACCTTCGGCGGCAACCCGCTGGCCATGCGGGCAGGCATCGAGACCCTGCGCATCATGGAGAAGGACGGCCTGCTGGACAACGCCGCGAAGGTCGGCGCGCACCTCAAGGGCGCGCTGCAGGCGGCCTTCGAGGGCGTCGCCGGCGTGAAGGAGGTGCGCGGCCAGGGGCTGATGCTGGGCATCGAGCTGGACCGCCCCTGCGGCGTGCTGCTGGGCCGCGCCTGCGAGGCGGGGCTGCTCTTCTCGGTGACGGCCGACAGCGTCATCCGCCTGGTGCCGCCGCTGATCCTCACCATCGCCGAGGCGGACGAGATCGTCGCTCTCCTCGCGCCCATCGTGAAGGCCTTCCTGGCCGAGCCGGCACAATAGACGCATGAGTGCCCTCGCGATCCGCCACTACCTCCAGTTCAGCGACTTCACGGCCGATGAATACGCCTACCTGTTCGAGCGCGCCGCGATCATCAAGGGGAAATTCAAGGCCTACGAGAAGCACCAGCCGCTGACCGACCGCACGCTGGCGATGATCTTCGAGAAGGCCAGCACCCGCACCCGTGTGAGCTTCGAGGCCGGCATGTACCAGCTCGGCGGCGGCGTGGTGCACCTGACCACCGGCGACAGCCAGCTCGGCCGCGCCGAGCCGATCGAGGACAGCGCCAAGGTCATCAGCCGCATGGTCGACCTGGTGATGATCCGCACCTTCGAGCAGGAGAAGATCGAGCGCTTCGCCGCGCACTCGCGCGTGCCCGTCATCAACGGCCTGACCAACGAGTTCCACCCCTGCCAGATCCTGGCGGACCTGTTCACCTTCATCGAGCACCGCGGCTCGATCCAGGGCAAGACCGTCGCCTGGGTGGGCGACGGCAACAACATGGCCAACACCTGGCTCCAGGCAGCCGAGATCCTGGGCTTCACGGTCCATGTGAGCACCCCCACCGGCTACGAGGTGGACCAGGACGTGGCCGGCATCCGCGGCACCGACAGCTACAAGGTCTTCAAGGACCCGATGGACGCCTGCCGCGGCGCCGACCTGGTGACCACCGACGTGTGGACCAGCATGGGCTACGAGGCCGAGAACGAGGCCCGCCGCAAGGCCTTCGCCGACTGGTGCGTGGACGAGGCCATGATGGCCGTGGCCAAGCCGGACGCCCTGTTCATGCACTGCCTGCCCGCCCATCGCGGCGAGGAGGTGACCGCCGAGGTCATCGACGGCCCGCAGTCGGTGGTGTGGGACGAGGCCGAGAACCGCATGCACGCGCAGAAGGCGCTGATGGAGTTCCTGCTGCTCGGCCGCCTGGGCTGACCGGCGGCCAGGGCCGGCTGCATGAACCGGCGCACGGCCGGCTGGTGGCCGGCACCCATGTCCTGAACCGAGGCCCGGGGCCTACTCGGGCTGAAGGTTGGCGTCCTTGGCGACCTTCTTCCAGCGGACGATGTCGCCGGCAATGCGCTTCGCCAGCGCGGCGGAGTCCACGTCGCCCGGGTCCATGCCCAGCGCGTGCATCTTCTCGACCATGTCCTTGTCCTGAAGGATCTCGCCGACGGCGGTGCGCAGCCGGGCCAGCACCGGCGCAGGCGTGCCCTTGGGCGCCATGAGCGCCGTCCAGATCGGAGCGTCGTAGCCCGGGTAGCCCAGTTCCGCGATGGTCGGCACGTCCGGCAACGCGGCGGAGCGCTTCGCGGTCGTGACGGCGAGGCCCTTGAGCTTGCCGCCCTTGATCTGCGGGATCACCGCCGGACTGTCCAGCACGCCCGTCTGGATCTCGCCGCCAAGCACGGCAGCGACCACAGGGCCGGAGCCGCGATAGAGGATGTGGTTGAACTTCACGCCCGCAGTGGCCGAGATGGTCTCCGCCACCAGGACGAAGGACGTCGTGGGCGTCCCGTTGTCCAGCTTCCCGTCCTTCGTCTTCTTCGAGTACTGGACCAGTTCGGCGAAGTCCTTCACCGGCAGCGAGGAAGAGACCGTCACGACCAGCGGGAACGACCCGAGCAGCGCGATGGGCTCGTAGTCCTTGACCGGGTCGTACGACAGGCTCTTCATCAGGACCGGATTGGTCGTCAGCCCGCCGCTCGAGGAAACGAGCAGCGTGTAGCCGTCGGGCGCGGCCTTGGCCACGAAGTCGTTTCCGATCGCCGAGTTCGCGCCCGGCTTGTTGTCGACGATGAAGGTCTGCTTGAGCTTGTCCTGCAGCTTCGCCGCCAGCAGGCGGGCCAGGATGTCGTTGGTGCCGCCCGGAGCGAACCCCACGACGACCTTGACGGCCTTGTCCGGATAGTCCTGCGCAGCCGCGAAGGGCGCTGCCAGGAAAAGGGCGGTGGTGGCGATGGCGGCGCTGATGGCACGCAAGGCAGCCCTGCGCGGGCCTGCCGGTGACTTTTGCATGACGGAGTCTCCTAGGGATCAGTGGGGCGACACGATCCGCTCAAGTCCATGAGACGGATTGCTAGTCCATTTTATGGACAAGCGTTGACGGGCGTCAAATTCTGATCATGGAGTTCGTCATGCGGACACGCAGCCTACGGCGTCCGCGTATCCCCGCTGCCGAAGCCCAGCATCGCGGAAAGGCTGCCCCCCTCCTCCTGCAGCAGCCTGGTGATCTGCTTGAGCCGCTGCCCGTTGAGCCGGACCTCGGGGCCGAACACGCCGATGGATCCGGCCACGGCGCCGTGCCGATCGAAGAACGGGACCGCGACGCCGACCGCGCCGGAGATGAGTTCGCTGTGGCTGCTGGCCCACCCCCGCTTGCGGGTCTGGGCCAGGTCCGCCTCGAGTTCCTTGGGGTTGATGCCCGTGCCCTGGGCGTAGGTGCGCAACTCGTCCGCGCTCGCGTTCATGTACGCCAGGATCGCGCGGCCCGTGGCGCCGCGCACGATGCGCTCGGTGTAGCCGACACCCCGCTTGAAGTTCAGCGGCTGCGGGCTCGGAAGCTCCGCCACGCACAGGCGCAGCTCGCGCTGCGGCAGGAACATCGCCACGGTCTCGCCCGTCGCCTGCCAGATGCGCCGCAGCACGGGATCCGCGACGGCGGCCAGGTCCAGGCTCGACGTCCAGACATGGGCCATCCGCGCCACGGACGGACCCAGCCGGAAGCGCTGCGGCTCGCCCACGGAGACCAGGAAGCCGTGCTCTTCCAGGGTGTAGAGCAGACGGTAGAGCGTCGGGCGGGACAGGTCGACGCGCTTGAGCAGCTCCGAAGGAGACAGCTCGAAGTCCTGCGGGGTGAAGGCCAGCAGGATCTCCAGGGCGCGCCCCACGGCGCGCACGTTCTCGTTCTTTTCCGCAGTTGCCACGAACACTCCTCGAAAAGGGAATCAGTTTCCCGGATTGTCCGCCACACGTACACGTTGACTACGATCAACGATCGTCCATACAATGGATTTCAAGTCCAACACATGGACAAACAGAAGGAGCCCCACCATGAGTCCGACCGTCCCGGTCACGCTGCTCTTTTCCGACGGCGTCGCGCACCGGCTGGATGTGCCGTGCGGCAGGAAGATCGTCGAGGCTGCCAGCGAGGCCGGACTGAATCTCCTGACGGACTGCTCGAACGGCCAGTGCGGCACCTGCACCGCCCAGTTGCTGTCCGGCACGGTCGAGATGGAGGACTACGACGCCGCGGTCCTGCCGGACGAGGACCGCGATGCGGATGCCGTGCTGCCCTGCGTGTGCCGGGTCACGAGCGCGTGCGCGGTGGAGTTCCCGTACGAATCCACCGAAGCGCTGTCCGAAGAGGCGCCCCCCATCCCGGGCGAGGTCGTCGGCGTGCACCAGGTCGCCAGCGAAACCGTGCTGCTGGAAATATCCGTTCCCGAGGGCATCCAGTTCGAGCCGGGCCAGTACGTGCGCATCCATCCCGAAGGCACGGACTTCCACCGCTCGTATTCCATGGCCAATATGCCGGGCAGCGATCGCCTGGAGTTCTTCGTCCGGCTGGTGCCGGACGGCGCCTTCTCGGGCTGGCTGGCCGATGCCAAGGCAGGCGACAAGGTGGAGCTGAGCGTCCCCCACGGCACCTTCTTCCTGCGCGACGAGGATCGCCCGCGGCTGTTCGTCGCGGGCGGCACCGGCGTGGCGCCCTTTCTCTCGATGCTGCGCAGCATGGGCGAGAAGGCCAGGGCCCAGCCGACCACCGTGCTGATCGGCGCGCGCACGCCGGGGCACCTCTTCGCGCTCGACGAACTCGAGTCCCTCCGCCAGGCCCTGCCCCACGTGCAGGTGAAGTTGGCCGTCGAACAGGAAGCGAGCGGCGACTGCCATCACGGCTACGCGACCGACCTGATCGCCGGCCTCGGGCTCGCGCCCACCACGCGCGTCTACCTGTGCGGTCCGCCGCCGATGGTCGAAGCCGGGCGCAAGGCGGCCGAGACGGCCGGCCTGCCCCGGCAGGACGTCCTGTGCGAGCGCTTCGCCTGACCCACGCGCACCTCGTTCAACCCCCAACGAAGCAACCCATGATCCCGATCACCACCGAATCCCGCTACAACGCGATGATCAACCTGCGCAAGGGCGAGATCAGCCGCGAGATCTTCTCCGACAGGGAGATCTTCCAGGAGGAACTGGAGAAGGTCTTCACCCGTGCCTGGCTGTTCGTCGGCCACGAGAGCCAGGTCCCCAACCCGGGCGATTTCTTCACCTCCCGCATGGGCGCCGAGTCGGTCATCCTGGCGCGCGACAAGAAGAAGAAGGTCCACGTGTTCCTCAACTCGTGCCGCCACCGCGGCATGAAGGTGTGCCAGTACGACCACGGCAACACCACCCTCTTCACCTGTCCCTACCACAGCTGGAGCTACACGACCGAAGGCAAGCTCTTCGGCGTGCCGCAGTTCAAGAACCTCTACGAGGGCTGCCTGGACAAGGAGGAATGGTCGCTCATCGAAGTGCCGAAGATGGAGATCTACAAGGGCACGGTCTGGGCCACCTGGGACAAGGACGCGCCGGATCTGCTGACCTACCTCGGCGACGCGAAGACGCACCTGGACCTGGCGCTGGACTGCCGCGACGGCCGCGAAGGCGGCTCGGAAGTCCTCTTCGGCGTGCACAAGTGGATCATCCCCTGCAACTGGAAGTTCGCGGCCGAGAACTTCCTGGGCGACACGTACCACAACGTCAGCCACCGCTCCGTGGACCTGATCGGCATCGGCCCCTCGGCCGAAGCCGGTGCCAAGGGCCGTCGCGACAACGAACTGGAGAAGGCCAGGCACCTGTGGGTGAACTTCCCCGCCGGCCACGGCGTGCACAGCGCCATCATGCCCGAGACTTGGGAGTTCCAGGACACCTACCAGAACAACCCGGTCGTGGCCGAATACTTCCGCGAGGCCCATGCCAAGCGCAAGGAGCGCCTGGGTGCCGAGCGGCACCGGCTCGTGCCCTTCGTCGGCACGATCTACCCGAACGTCTCCTTCCACGGCACCCAGCCGCGCAACCTGTGCGTCTGGCATCCGCACGGCCCCGAGTCCACCGAGGCCTGGCGCTTCTTCCTGGTCGATGCGGACGCACCCCAGGAGGTCAAGGACTTCCTGCGCCACTACTACATGCGCTACTCGGGCCCGGCCGGCATGACCGAGCAGGACGACATGGAGAACTGGAACTACGCCACCGCCGGCAGCCGCGGCGTGATCGCCAAGCGCTATCCCTACAACTACGCGCAGTCGCTGGGCAAGGTCGAGGCCAACGGCCCGGTCCCCGGCAACGTGAGCCTGCAGGTCAGCGAAGAGAACCCGCGCCAGTACTACCGCCGCTGGCGCGACTACATGAACGGCGCGGACTGGGACACGCTGCTCGGCCGCAAGGACAAGGAGCCGGCGAGCTTCGCCGAATGAGCATGGGCGTCGTCATCGTCACCGGCGGCACCTTCGGGCTGGGCCAGTCGATCACCGTCGAGCTGGCCCGGCGGGGGCACCAGGTCGTGGCCTTCGGCCTCGCCCAGGCACAGGTGTCCAGCACCGCGCAGGGCTTCGACAGCCTCATGGCGGCGCTGGACGGCGCGGGCTGCAAGGCCGACGTCCTCGAGGCCGACGTCTCCAGCGCCGCCGACGTCCAGCGCGTCGTCGATCACACGGTCGGGAAGTACGGCGCGATCGACGGCCTGGTGAACAACGCCGCGATCGGCCCGCTGGGCACGGTCCTCACGACCGACGAACCGACCTTCGATCGCATCGTCGACGTCAACCTCAAGGGGACCTACCTGATGTCGCGCGCCGCCCTGCCCCACATGATCCGTGGCGGCGGCGGGTCGATCGTCAACATCGGCTCCGGCGCCGGCTGGGGCAAGCCGAACATGGCGGCCTACAGCGCCAGTAAGGGCGCCATCGTCGCCCTGAGCGCCGCCATGGCGTACGACCACTTCCACGACCACGTGCGCGTCAACGTCGCCATCCCGGGCGGCGGCGGCATCGTCTCGGGCATGAGCGTCGGCCGCATGGGCGGCGACCTCACGGCCTTCAAGAGCAGGCAGGCGCCCGGCACGGCGGCCGGGCGGCCGGCAACGGGCCGCGACCTGGCCAACGCCGTCGCCTTCCTGCTTTCGGACGACGCCGCCGCCATCTCCGGGACCGTCATCGACGTCGGCTGCTTCGCCCACCAGGGCGGTCCCGTTCCCCCCACGCATTGAGCCCACCTACCTGGAGAAATCATGTCCGAACTCGCAGAACCGGCAGCCGCGCAAGTCACCCGTCTCCCGCGCGATGCCACGTACTACGAAGTCAAGCGCGAGATCGAGGAATTCCTCTACGACGAGGCCAACCTGCTGGACGACCGGCAGTTCAAGGCATGGCTGGACACGCTGGCCGACGACCTCGAGTACTTCATGCCCATGGAATACAACGTGAAGTTCGGCGAACACGACCGCCGCGAGCTCACGACCCGCGACAAGCAGATGAGCTGGTTCAACGAAGGCAAGTGGACCCTCACCAAGCGCGCCGAGCAGGTGCTCACGGGCGTGCACTGGGCGGAAGAACCGCTGTCGCGCGTGAGCCGGCTCGTGACCAACGTGCAGCTCACCGCCATGCGGACCAACGACGGCGGCGATCTCGAGGTCGACGTGTCCAGCCGGTTCCTGACCTATCAGAACCGCTGCGAGTACGAGCAGTACTTCTTCGTCGGCGACCGCAAGGACCGCATGCGCCGGACCGCCGACGGCTGGAAGCTCTGCCGGCGCGAGATCCGCATCCACCAGAACGTGCTTCTGGCGAAGAACCTCAGCATCTTCTTCTGAGAGGAACGCACCATGCTCAATCTGATGAACATCCAGGTCGGCCAGAGCGTCCGCCTGAAGAACGGCACGGTGGCCGAGGTCACCGAGAACATCGGCGACGGCATCTGGCTGCAGCTGCGCGACCCCGAAAGCGGCGACGAGGAACTCGTCCACTGCGAGGAGATGCTGGAGCTGGTCGACGGCGCCGCGACCTAGCGCGGCCGCATCTGCCTGTCCGGTCCTGGCGCCACACGCGCCGGGCGGGCAAGCCAGCGCCATCGAATCAGATGTTCTTATGGATCGATCTTGAAAGATTGATTTTTCTTTCGTCGACGGTTTGACTTTAATGAAGGCCATCCCGTCCACACCCCATCTGAAAACAGAGCATGAGCAAGAACATCGAGACGCAAGTGCTGATCGTCGGCGCCGGGCCCGTCGGCCTGACGCTGGCCATCGATCTCGCCCAGCGCGGCATTTCCGTGCTCGTGGCGGAAACCCGCCACCGCGGCGAACCGCCCAGCGTCAAGTGCAACCATGTGTCGGCGCGCACCATGGAGATCTTTCGCCGGCTGGGCATCTCGAAGGCCATGCGCGAGGCCGGCCTGCCCGGCGACCACGCCAACGACGTGTCGTACCGGACGACCTTCACCGGCGAGGAGCTTTCCCGGATCCACATCCCGTCGCGCGAGACCCGCTACAGCGACAAGAGCGGCCCCGACGGCTGGTGGCCGACGGCGGAGCCTCCGCACCGCATCAACCAGATCTACCTCGAGCCTGTCCTGTTCCAGCATGCGGAGGCGACGAAGGGTGTGACCATCCTCAGCCGCACCCGGATCGACGAGTTCTCCCAGGACGAGCGCGGCGTGAGCGCCAGGGGTGTCCATCTGGACACCGGCGAGGAGGTCCAGGTGTTCAGCCAGTACATGGTCGGCTGCGACGGAGGCCGCTCCGGCGTGCGCAAGGCCATCGGCGCCAAGCTGTCCGGCACCGACGTCGTGGGCCGCGTGCAGTCGACCTACTTTCGTGCGCCCGACCTTCTGTCCCGGGCCAAGCACGCACCCGCATGGGCGACCTTCTCGCTGAATCCGCGCCGCAGCGGGAATGTCTACGCCATCGACGGCCGCGAGACCTTCCTGCTGCACAACTACCTGCGTTCGGACGAGCTGGAATTCGACTCGGTCGACCGCGACTGGGCGATCCGCACCATCCTCGGCGTCGGCGACGACTTCAAGTACGAGATCATCTCCAAGGAAGACTGGATCGGCCGCCGCCTCGTGGCCGACAGGTTCCGCGATCGCCGCGTCTTCATCTGCGGCGATGCGTCCCACCTGTGGGTGCCGATGGCGGGCTACGGCATGAATGCAGGCATCGCCGACGCCATGAACCTGTCCTGGCAGTTGGCCGCCCGCCTGAGCGGCTGGGGTGCCGAGGGCATCCTGGCCGCCTATGAGGCAGAGCGGCTGCCCATCACCGAACAGGTGTCCAGGTTCGCCATGAACCATGCGCTCGCGCTCCAGAAGGAACGCGAGGGCGTTCCGCCCGGCATCGAGGACCCGGGGCCGGCCGGCGAAAAGACCCGCAAGGCGGCCGGGCAGACGCTGTACGACCTGAACGTCAAGCAGTATTGCTGCGCCGGCCTGAACTTCGGCTACTTCTACGACGGCTCGCATCTCATCGCCTACGACGGCGAGGCGGCGCCGACGTACAGCATGGATCAGTTCACGCCATCGACCGTGCCCGGCTGCCGGACACCCCACTTCTGGCTGGACGACGGCCGTTCCGTCTACGACGCGATGGGCCCCGGATACACCCTGCTGCGCTTCGACCGAGGCGCCGATGTGCGCCCGCTGGTGGACGCGGCGGCCGCCAAGGGGATGCCGCTGGCCGTGCTCGATGTCCAGGCCGCGGATGTGCCCGATGCCTATCGGCACGCCCTGCTCCTGTCGCGGCCCGACCAGCATGTGGCATGGCGCGGCGACCGCCTTCCCGCGGAGCCGGCGGCGCTCGTCGACCGGCTGCGAGGCTGCTTCGACGACACGCAGCCCGGCCCCTCGAACACATGACGATGAAGACCCTGGCATTCGACTTCTCCCCCTACCGGCTCAGCGGGACGGTCTACGGAACGCTGCTGAACAGCAGCGAAAGCCTCGCCGCACTCGGCGACGCAGTCCATCAGCCTCCGTACAAGGCCGCCCCCAAGGCGCCGGTGCTCTACGTCAAGCCCCGCAACACGCTGGCCGGCGATGGCGACGCCGTCGAGGTTCCCGATGCGGCCGCCGCGCTGCAGGCCGGGGCCTCGCTCGGCCTGGTCATCGGACGCACGGCCTGCCGGGTCGCGGAATCGGAAGCGCTTTCCTGCCTGGCCGGCTATGTCGTCGTGGCCGACTTCAGCATCCCGCACGAAAGCTTCTATCGGCCGGCCGTGCGTTTCAAGGCGCTCGACGGCTCCTGCTCGATCGGGCCGGCCGTGGTGCCTGCCGCGAGCATTGCCGATCCGGACGCGTTGCCGCTTCGGGTCCTGATCGACGGCGTGCTCGCCCAGTCCGCCTCGACGGGTGGGATGCGCCGCGCCGCGGCCCGGCTGCTGGCCGATGTGACCGAGTTCATGACGCTCCATCCGGGGGATCTGCTCATGCTCGGGGTGCCCCATGGCGCGCCGCTGGCGAAGGCGGGCCAGACCGTCACGGTGGAGATCGACGGCGTGGGACGCCTCGAGAACGTTCTGACCAAGGAGAAGGCATGAGACGGGCAAAGGTGGCCTACGCGGGCGGCATCCACGAGGCCACGCCGCACGGCGACTCGCTGCGGCTTTCCGACGGCCGGGTGATCGCCGAGGACGCCGTGGTCTGGCTGCCGCCCTTCGAGGTCGGAACCATCATCGCCCTGGGGCTGAACTACGCCGACCACGCCAAGGAGCTTTCCTTCGGTGCGCAGGAGGAGCCCCTCGTGTTCCTCAAGGGCCCCGGCTCGGTCATCGGCCACCGCGGCCAGACACGCCGGCCGGCGGACGCCACGTTCATGCACTACGAGTGCGAGCTGGCCGTGGTCATCGGCAAGCCGGCGCGCAAGGTGGCCCGGCGCGATGCCATGGCCCATGTGGCGGGCTACACGGTCGCCAACGACTACGCGATCCGCGACTACCTGGAGAACTGGTACCGCCCCAACCTGCGGGTGAAGAACCGCGATGGCGGAACCGTGCTCGGCCCCTGGTTCGTCGATGCCGCGGATGTCGGCGACACCGTGCATCTGCCGCTGCGGACGCTGGTCAACGGCAAGCTGGCCCAGGAGGGCAACACGCGCGACTTCGTCTTCGACATCCCGTATCTCATCGAGTACCTGAGCAGCTTCATGACGCTCAGCCCCGGTGACGTCATCCTCACCGGCACGCCGGAAGGCGTGGTGGACGTGCAGCCGGGCGACGAAGTCATCTGCGAGATCGACGGTATCGGCCGCCTCGTCAACACCATCGTCAGCGATGCCGTCTTCGGCCGCTGAATCCATCAAGGAAAGCTGAATGCGCATCGACCACCTGATCGACGGCAAGCCCGTCGCCGGCCACGACTACTTCGAGACCGTCAACCCCGCCACGCAGGAGGTGCTGGCGGAAGTGGCCTCGGGCGGCCAGGCGGAGGTGAATGCCGCCGTCGCCGCCGCCAAGGCCGCCTTCCCCAAGTGGGCAGGCACCCCCGCCG
>NZ_JBIQNC010000120.1:14691-15952 GCF_044462705.1 Xenophilus sp. | reverse complement strand
AGATGGCCGGTGACATCGGCGCGGCGCAGGCGATCGCCGATGCGGTGCTGGCGACCTATGCCGGCGCGGTGGAGCAGGGCGGGGCGCAGCGTTACGTGCCGGAGCTGGTGGAGTTGCTGGCGAGCAAGTGAGCTTTCGGAGGGATCTGCCCTCAAGACACCGTTCGCACTGAGCCTGTCGAAGTGCCGTCCCGGGCTTCGACAGGCTCAGCCTGAACGGTTCGTCATCACGCCGCGGCGCGCACGGCCTCGGCGATCTCGCGCAGGTCGGGCGTGATGCCGATGCCGGCGGCTTCGCCCAGGTCGATGCAGCCCTCGCCGTCGATGTGCTGCAGGGCCGGCGCAAGCGCGGTGCGCAGCGGGTTGTCGTTGGCGTCCACCTCCAGCAGGCCGTCGCCGCCCGCCGCGGCCAGCAGGTGCGCCGAGGCCAGCAGCCCGATGCCCGCGCCCAGGTAGTGCGGGCAGTAGCGCAGGCCGGCGGCCTGCGCACGGCGGATCGCCGGCCAGCAGCCGGAGATGCCGCCCCACTTGGCCGCATCGGGCTGCAGCACCGACAGCACGTCCGCGTGCAATGCGGCATCGAAGGCCTCGGCACCGGCGATGTTCTCGCCGCCGGCCAGCGGGATGGCGGTGGCGGCCTTCAGCGCGCGCCATTCGTCCCACGGGCGGTCGGCGCGCAGCGGCTCTTCCAGCCAGCGCAGGCGGTACGGTTCGAGCCGCGGCGCCATGCGCCGTGCCTCGTCCAGCGTCCAGCCCTGGTTGGCATCCGCCATCAGTTCCGCATCCTCGCCCAGCGCCCGCCGCATCGCGTCCAGGTTGGCGAGGTCGCGCTCCGGCCCGAAGCCGATCTTGAGCTTGAAGGCGCGATAGCCCTCGTCGCGCCGGCGCATGGCCATGCGCTCCGGCTGGTCGGGGTTGATGCCGCTGGCGTACACCGGCACCCGGCTGTGCGTGCCGCCCAGGTGGCGCCACAGCGGCTGGCCGGCGCGGCGCGCACTCAGGTCCCACAGCGCGAGGTCGATGCCGGCGAGCGTCTGCGCGATCGGGCCGGGTTCGCCGGACTGGATCGCCAGCACGGCGGTGCGTTCGGTGAGCATGCGCCACGCATCGGCCGGGCCCTCGAAGCGCCGGCCGGCCAAGAGCGGCGCGGCCACCGTCTCCAGCAGCCGCGCGCGGTGCTCGGCGCCGCAGGCGGGGAAGTTGCACCAGATCTCGCCCCAGCCGGCGGCGCCGTCCTCGTCCTCCACGCGCACGAACACGGC